>DATGQC010000536.1:0-5530 GCA_035304425.1 Advenella sp. | reverse complement strand
TAGGTACGGTCACGCCCAAGTCTCAACCGGGCAATCCGAAGCCGCGCATGTTTCGCCTGCCGCAAGCCGATGCCCTGATCAATCGCCTGGGTTTCAATAACCAGGGGCTTGAGGCCTTCCTGGCCAATGTGGCCCGCAGCGACTGGAAAAAGCGCGGCGGTATTCTGGGCCTGAATATCGGCAAAAATGCGGCGACCCCTATTGAACAGGCCGCCGATGACTATCTGCTGGGGCTGGCCGGCGTATATGCGCATGCCGATTATGTGACCGTTAACATCTCTTCACCCAATACCCAGAACCTGCGCGCCCTGCAACAAGTTGACGAACTGACCGGATTGCTGACCGCCCTGCGCGAAAAACGCAAGGAACTGGCCGATAAACACGGGCGCGCCGTGCCCGTGGTGGTAAAAATCGCGCCCGATCTGGACGCGAACCAGATTGCAACCATCGCCGGGCTCTTGCCCCAATATGAAATCGATGGCGTCATTGCCACCAACACGACGTTGTCGCGCAAAGGCGTCAATGGGCTACCCCACGCCAAGGAAAAAGGCGGCTTATCCGGCATGCCGGTGCATGAAGCATCGCTCAAAGTCATTCGGGGGCTGCGGCAGGAACTGGCGGCTGACTATCCCATTATCGGGGTGGGCGGTATTATGGAAGGCGCCCAGGCGGTGGAAAAAATACAGGCGGGCGCCAATGCCATTCAGCTCTACACGGGCCTGATCTACCGCGGGCCCGTGCTGGTGGACGAATGCGTCAGGGCGATCGCACAGATAAGCCAGCCTGGCGCTGCCTGACTCGTCTTCGAATATTCTATTCGCGTATCCTTTTCGCATATCCTGTTCGAATACGCAAAAAAATAGCCCTTCACAATATGAAAGGGCTATTTTCTTATCCCGGGCGTCGCCTAAGCGCCACCCGTGGTTCGCGCAGATTAAGCCTGACGGCGGGCAGTTGAACGGCTTGCCGTTGCGGCTGCTTTTGTGGCCGTCTCTGTTGCCTTGATGGTTGCGTTAGTTGCAGCGGAGATATTGGACTCGGCAACTTCAGCAGCCTGCTTGGCAGCTTTGTTCATTGAATCATAGGCGGTAGATACGGTTGCCAGCGATGATTTCATCAATGCAACAGCACTTTCAGAACCTGTAGGCGCATTTTTGGCCAGTTGGTCAATGGCTTCGGAAACCTGTTGCTGACCTTCGGCAACTTGTGCTTCTGTCAGTTTGATCAGTTCGTTGCTCACGCCAGAAACGATGTCATATACGTGCTTGGTGTACGCAATGGCTTTTTCTGAGTTGGGCTGGGCCAGTGACGACACGTAAGCGGCTGCTTCCTGTGGGTCTTTCAATTCGGCCACTTGCTGGGTTTGTTCGGCAACTTCGCCCAATGTCGCTTTGATCACTTTCAGGTTCAGGTCAACCAGCTTTTCAAAGCCGCTGAACAGGGAACCCTGAACGGCGACAGCAGCGTTCAGAGCAGATTTTTGACGGTCAAGAATTTGTTGTGGAATGGCGCTCATGATGATATATCCTCGGTAGATATTACAGTGTTAAGTTACACAGGGTCTGGTGCTCGGGCACGACAGGTCTCTGCTAAAACAGTTTGCTGCATTGGCGGCAATGTTCTTTTCACTTCCCGGGCTATGACCACCCACCCATTTATTGTTGCATTGCACAATTCAAATTATACACGTCATTTTCAGCGGGTCAAGCTTTTTTTGTGCAATGCAGCAAAATTTGCTTTTCCATCTTGTCAAACTGCGATAATTTATTGAATATTAAATGAATGGTGTGACTGGGCTATGACATGCAGACGGCTCGCCGCAAGATCGCCAGGGGGACGCCATTGACACGCTGCAGGTTATTCGTAGCCCAGGGCGGCAGATATTTTTGCTGCAGTGCTTACCAGCATATCCACCCACTCTTCCTGCAGACGCTCTGCTGGTGCGGAAATGGACAGCCCGGCCACCAGCTTGCCCGAATCGTCGTAGATCCCAGCTGAAATGCAACGCACGCCCAGCTCGAGCTCTTCGTTGTCGCGGGCGTAGCCATGACGACGCACGAAACTCAGGTCGCGCTCCAGGCGATCAAGGTCAGTGAGGCTGTTGCGGGTATTGCCCGATAAACCTGTGCGCGTCGCGTAGGCGCGCACGTAACGGGCGTCAGACGAAGCCAGAAAGAGCTTACCGACAGAGGTCAGATGCAGTGGCGCCCGACCACCGATAGCCCGCACAACCTGCATGCCCGAACGTTCGCTCCAGGCGCGATCAATATAAACAATGTCATCGCCCTGCTGGATGGACAGATTCACGGTTTGTCCGGTCAGATGGTGCAGGGTCTGCAAATGGTCATGCGCCACATCGCGCACATTCAGCCGGTCTTTGACCAGCGCCCCCAGCTCCAGAAGCCGTATACCCAATTGGTACATACCGTTATTGACGCGCTCAACATAGCGGCCTACCGCCAGATCGTTCAGAATACGGTGGGCGGTTGAGGCGTGCAGCGCCGTGAGCGCCGCGATATCCTTGAGGGAAACCGGATGCGGCTGCTCAGCCAGGACATCCAGAACCTTCATTGTGCGTTCCAGTACCTGGATACTAATGCCGGAAACGCCATTCGTCTTGTCAGAATCGGACGCCGCCTGCGTAGATAAAAGCCGGTTTGCCATGATGGAAGGGTTCAAAATATTGCAGTGCAATATATTTTATATCATATTGTGAAAAATGAAAACAAAACAATGTCAGATTTTCTCTCAAATATGACAATACTGCCGTTTATACGGGTTTGTCCGGATGAAAACGTCCGCCTACGCGCAATATCTCGCCCTTCAAATAATCAAATGCCGCAGTGGCGGCCGGCTCTTCTCCTTTGACGCCCAGGTCGATATAAGCGCCCGCGCCCTTGCCCATGGTGGGCAGGCTGAACGTGCTGATACCGGTCCAGTTCGTTTCGATATGCTCCAGCGCCGGCGTAATCCGCGATTCCGGCACGCCGTAGGCCAGGATGTTATGCGAGACCAGTTGCCGCAGGTGCTGATAATCTGCATAACGGTTATCCAGCGTCCATTCGACCATCGGCCAGGCCATTTCCGGAAATCCCGGGACAAAAGTGTGGTCCTGAATAAAAAAACCCGGGATGCGGTTATAGGGATTAGGCACTATCTCGGCGCCAACCGGGAACACGCCCATGGCCAGCCGCCGCTGGTTCTCCGGCGAACCGGGATCATGCGTACCGCGCCCTTCCAGCGCAAGTTGCGCGAAGCGTTCGGTAATCAGCCTTTCGGCTTCGGGATGCAGGGCCAGCGGCACGCCCAGCGCCTGCGCAACCGCCGTGCGGGTTTTGTCGTCGGGCGTGGCGCCAATGCCGCCGCTGGAAAAAACAATGTCGTCCGACGCAAAACTGCGTTTGTAGGCAGCAATCAGGGTTTCCAGATCATCCGGCAGGAATTCGGCGCGCGCCAGTTGCATGCCTCGCACGGCAAGCAACTCGATGATTTTGGACAGATGCTTGTCCTGACGCCGGCCGGAAAGGATTTCGTCCCCCACAATGATCAAACTGATTTTACGTGCTGCCTTGTCGTTCATAATGCTCATCCTGTTAGTGGCCCGTCCTGGGATGACGCTATTCTAACGCTAAAGGTCGGACTGTGCCGACAATAGCGGCGGGCTGTTCCGACGCTGTTCAGCCAGCGCTGCCAGACCATGGTGCGCATAAACCAGCGAAGTAAACACCGGCAAAACGATCCAGGTCAGGGGAATCAGGTTAATGGTCGCGCAGATCGTGCCGATCAGCCATCCGCCTGCGCGCCGGCGGGCGATAATGAGAGCCCGCTCCTGGCGCGTGGCATGTTCGACCAGCGCATCAAACCGCAGCATATGGGTAAACGCATAAGCCCACCAGAATACATGCAGCAACACCGCCACCGGTGGGATCAGCCACAGCGGCAGCGTCACAACCCAGCCGACGATGAACACCAGGACCACTTTGGCCGAGTTCATCAGGCTTGACACAAAGACCTGGCTGCCGCGCCGATCCAGTTCCGGATAATCGGTACGCGCCACATGGCCTACTACCATGGGCATGACCAGTACTGCGGCAATTAGCAGGCCAATACTGCTGCCCACCGTTACCATGATCACAAACACCAGGATATGAACCAGATACACGGTCAAGGACAACAGGCCGATGCCAGCCATCCAGTCCTGCATGCCATTCATCATTTCGGAATGCGTGACAAACAGATTCAACCAGTCTGCCACGGGTTCCCAAAGAAACCGCGCAAAAAACAGCATGGCAATCAGCGCTGCGGCAAAGGGCAGCAACAGCGCCAGCAACATGCGCGGCTGCAGTTGCGAGACCAGGGCACGTCCGAAAGCGCGACCCACGCCCTCGTATGGCGATGGCACGCTTCCTGATTGCGGTCCGAATGGTGTACTATTTTGCATGGCTTTCCTTTTGCGCATTGGCGTAAATGGTTTTCGATCCAACCGTTGCCCGTTACTAATTACCAGGTACGTCTACCCCTTACCTGTTACTCATTTGCAGACCCAATATGTTCATTCAATCTCCCGGCCAGCATGTTCCCCGGCTGCTGCAGGCACTGGACAATCCCGACACATGGCTTATTGCCTGCTACTGCGCAGCCTGGTGCGATACTTGCGGCGATTATCACGAGGCCTTCCAGGCCATGAGTGAACGCTACCCGCAGCACCTGTTCCTGTGGATCGACGTTGAAGACAATCCCGAACTGCTTGATGACCTGGACGTCGAAAACTTCCCCACCCTGCTGATCCAGACCCACGGGCAGACCCGTTTTTTCGGAACCATGCTGCCTTATATCAGCCACCTGGAACGCATGTTGCAGGCGGTGGGCGATGAACCGGACGCCCGTGCCGACGGGCCGGCCGATCTGCGCACGCTGCTGACGGCTTCGGCCTGAGGCCATGTCAGTGCGCGTCAGCGCAGCTGCAAGCGCTGGCCGGACACGGTTGCAGCAATCGCGCAGCGCTCTGGGTAGTTGCTTGCCGCAACCTTGATTTAAACAGGAATGTGGGAATGGCGAGCCGCGGTTTCAAGGGTTTGAACGCGGCTGAAACATGAGTATTCGAATCAGTTGTCGGTGTTGGGACGGCCGCCCAGCAAAACGGCCAGCATGGGCTTGGGGCCGTGACTTTCAGGACGCCGGCTTACCGACGTGTCGGATTCAGCCTTTTGCTTGGCAGGAACATAAGGGCGAAAGAAAAAGTCGTCAATGGGCGTAGCCCGGGTGGCAGGAAAGGTTTTCTTGTAACGCTCAGGCTTGCCGGCCGCGGCTCGCGACGGGTGATGCCCGCGCGCCAGAAAAACACTGGGAATGGACAGCACACCGCGTGGCACCGGCGTTTTGATCAGCTTTTCGATATCTTCCAGCAGGCGCTCTTCAGTTTGCGTGTAAAAGGCGATGGCCTCGCCCTTTGCGCCTGCCCTGCCGGTGCGTCCGATACGGTGGACATAGTCTTCGGCATTATAAGGCAGGTCCATATTGATCACACACG
>DATGQC010000535.1:0-2389 GCA_035304425.1 Advenella sp. | reverse complement strand
ATTTCCTTGCCCTGGCCGGTGCTGTTGCGCTGAAATAATGCGGCCAGAACACCCAGCGCGCCGAACATGCCACCCATGATATCGTTAACAGACGTACCCGCACGCAGTGGCCGGCCGACCGGACCGGTCATATAGGCCAGGCCGGCCATCATCTGCACCACTTCATCCAGGGCCAGGCGTTTCTCGTATGGCCCCTGCAGGAAACCTTTATGCGACACATAAACAAGTCCCGGATTGCGTGCCTTCAGGCTCTCGTAATCAAGGCCCAGTGAAGCCATACGGCCGGGCTTGAAGTTTTCGACAAATACGTCGGCCGAATCAACCAGCTTCAAAACAGCATCAATAGCCTGCCGGTCTTTTATGTCAACCGAAATGCTTTTCTTATTGCGGTTGAAGGTGCGAAAAAAACCGGCGCCGGCGCCCAGCAGCTCTCGGGTCTTGTCGCCGGTCAGGGGTTCCACCTTGATGACTTCGGCGCCCAGATCGGCCAGGATCATTCCGCAGGTCGGCCCCATAACCATATGGGACATTTCAACGACGCGGATTCCTTCCAGGGGTAATGCTTGTGATGTGACAGAATTCATTGTGTGGCTCTTTGCTGCGTAAATGTGTTGGGCAGACCTGCCCGATTGATGAAACCGTACAGGGGCTCCTGCGGCAATGCCTGCGACAGGATCTGCCGGCACGCCAGCAGGTTTTCAACTGAAATACCGGTGTGATAGCCCATTGATTCGAGCATGAAAACCAGATCTTCGGTGACCACGTTGCCGGTGGCGCCGGGCGCGTGCGGACAACCGCCAATGCCCGCCAGCGACGCATCAAACTCCCGAATGCCGCTTTGCAATGCGATCACCGTATTGGCCAGGCCCATACCGCGGGTGTCATGAAAATGCATGCTGCGCAAACGCTCGCCGGCCACAGTACGCACCGCCGCAATCATCTGCTGCACCTGCGCAGGCGTTGCATGCCCGGTTGTATCGGCAAGCGCCACAGTATCGGCGCCTGCTGCGATACTGCCGCGAACAACATTGCATACGTCATCTACCGGCACTTCCCCCTGCAGCGTACAACCGAACACGGTAGAAAGGCCGGCGATCAGCGTTGTGCGAGCGCCGTGGGCTTCAATCAGTTCACGGATACGGCCGAATTCCTGCACCATCTCCATGGGCGTGCGCCGGACATTGGCCAGGCTGTGCTGCGTACTGACAGAGATCGGCGCCACGATGCGGTGTACGCCGGCCTTCAGGGCGTTTTCGGCGCCCTTCAGGTTGGGCACCAGCGCGGTCACGGTCAGCCCATCAAACTGCAGGGCATAGTCTACGATTTGTGCGGCGTCGGCCAGCTGGGGCAACAGCCTGGGTGGAACGAACGAGGTCACTTCAATCTGGCGCAACCCGGCATCATATGCGGCGCTGATCCAGCGCTTCTTGGCTTCGGTCGGCATGATGGTGGCGATGCTTTGCAGGCCATCGCGCAAGCCGACCTCTTGAATATGGACATGATCTGTCATGACGGTTCCTTTCATTGATGGGAACAGTCTACGATGAATTGCAGCCTACGGTAATACCCGGATGGTCATGGCAACCATCAGGTTTGGTTATGGATGGGGGCGTTCGTGCCCGCCTCTTGTGTGATGGGCACGGCATGGGCGGCCTGCGCTTGCAGATGGTCAAAGAGCTTTTGCGCCGATCCCGACAGCGCTTCATTGGCGCGGGTACACAGCACGAAGTTGCGCCGCGCCCATGGATCGTCCAGCGGAATCAGCTCAAGATCATAGAGCCTGACATAGCGTTCAACGGCTTCGCGCGGTAGTGCCGCAATGCCCAGGTTGGCTTCAATCAGCCGATAAGCCGCGTCAAACGAACTGACATGCGTGCGATAGGTCAGGGTTTTGCCCTGGCGACCCGCGATATGAGACATCAGCGTGTTCATGGATGTTTGCATGGAAAAGCCGATTTGCGGATAATTCAGCGTCTGCTCGAACATAAGCGATTTCCTGCCGGCCAGCGGGTGCGCCTTGTTCACGACGATCGCGAAGTGGTCGTAGCGGTAGGGCGTGACGCAGGTGTTGCCGGTTGGCACGAAATCGCGACAAATGCCGATGTCTGCATTGCCCTCTTCGATTTTTCTGGGAATATCACTACTGTAATGCTCTTCGAGATCAACCTGAATGTTCGGATGGGTTTCCAGGAATGACGTCAGGTCAGCCGGCAAAAATTCCATGATGGCCGAAACGTTGGACAGCAGCCGCACATGACCCTTGACGCCCTGCGCGTGCTCGCTCAGCTCGCTTTGCAGTTTACGATAGTCCATCATGATGCTGCGGGCGTGCTTCAGCAAAACCTGACCTGCCGAGGTGGGCGTAACGCCGCGCTGGCTGCGCAACAAC
>DATGQC010000534.1:0-9267 GCA_035304425.1 Advenella sp. | reverse complement strand
TCTGCTCAAGCAATTCGGGTTCAAGATCAGGTATACCAAGCGCTTCGGTCAGCAATTTTCTCGAACGAGGTTCATCATAATATAAATTCAGAAATGCGTTTAAACCGGGATCAGGAAATAGAATGGCACGAAGAATTGTATATCGCAAGATACCGCTTTGGCGCCTGTCCAGTTTTTCCCCCTGTGCCGCATGAACTACTTTCTCCTGTATTTTAAATAGCCGATCTTGTGGAAGCTTTTGTATGGATAAGCTAGCCATCACACGGTCATCAAGATTTGCATCTTCATCAACGATCAATTTTTCAGCATAATCAGCGTAACGATTAGAATTATTGAAATAAAACAAAAAATCGGGCGTAAAAATCTGCCCCATATAAAATACGCTGCCATCGTTGGTGCTTAATGCGATTTTATGAATATCAATTTTATAAGATTCGAAAGAATGTATCTTAGCCATCACAGTGCCAATTTGCAGAAAAGTGACTATAAAACTGTATAGCAGAAAATGAATAGAGACCCTTTTAATGTCCATACCTTCTAAATACTGCGGTTTTATGAGTAAGCAGAGTTTTAGCATCATACGGCCATTCTTTCCGACTCACTGTGAACTCACCTGCACTGATCGTTGTCCATGGAAGACGCATTGTGATCTGATGAGCACATAGTCGTATACATAGGCCTATGCGTAGGCCTTAGTTTAAGAAATACTATTGGGCCTGTAAATCAGGGGGCAAGTTCACTCGTCCATAACGTTCAAATCTCGCCCATCTAGCTTATAGTGGGTCCGTAGTGGTTGCTCTAGATCCAAAAGATTGAGATAGTTTTCGCGCCCTTTACCTGATTGCGCCATTTCAATCTGCTCAAGCAATTCGGGTTCAAGATCAGGTATGCCAAGCGCTTCGGTCAGCAATTTTCTCGAACGGGGTTCATCATAATATAGATTCAGAAATGCGTTTAAACCGGGGTCAGGAAATAGAATGGCACCAAGAATTGTATATCCCAAGATACCGCTTTGGCGCCTGTCCAGTTTTCCCTCCAAGGCCGCATGGACTACTTTCTCCTGTACTTTGAATAGCCGATCTTGAGGAAGCTTTTGTATAGATAAGCTAGCCATTACACGAGCAGAAATATCGACAGCATTGTCCAGAATAAGGGCCTCAGCGTAATTCGCAATAGATGCTGGATTATTAAAATAGGATAAAAACCCTGGAGTCAAAATCCGCTCTTCATAATCCAGATTCGCACGTGCATTATTCGTACCCATTACTTCCATATCGTGCTTATATGATTCGTACGAATGTGGTTTAGCCATAACGTCACCTATTTGTATAAAGTTTAATATTAACGTACAGACGAAAATACGGAGAAATTTACATTTATTTCCTATAGCGCTTAAATATCGGAGCTTTATATATAAGAATTTGATCTGATGCATACGGAAATTCATTCCTATTTACTGTTTTTTTCCCAGCGCCGATTGTTGTCCAAGGTAACCGTATTACAATCGAATGAGTACCCGTGCGCAGATCATAATCTTTTACAGCAGAATTCGGATGCGGCCCCGCGACAATAGCAGTGTGTCCACTTGCGTTAAAACCAACATCTGCAAACGCACTAGCTCCTACGATATCGCCAGGTCGAGGCATTTTCACAACTTGCCAATTTGCGATGGCATGATCAGGGTCCCCCCAATGTCCTGCCAATGGCGGTAATGTATCAGTACGAAACTTGGTCCATGACCTGCGTTGCCAACGAGGCACTTCATATCCCGAACCTGTGGCCATCTGATACACAAACAGGTTGCACTTATTAGTCGCAATTGAAAAAGGCATTCCACTATCAGTGCGATCAGCCGCTTTCGCCCAATCTGCAGAGCCAACTTTACTCTCGGCCAGTTCGACTAGCCTTGGCTTCGGCGCTTCATATACCGCGGTTATTTTATACTTTCCAACTTTGAGCTTATCAAACACAGCAATACCACTTGCGTCCGTTTCCTTGCATTCTTTTGACGGACCATCCAATTTGACAGTAACTCCTTCAATTGGGAAGTTAGGTGGGGCCTCCAAATCGCCGTCTTGAACAGGATTGGACAATTCTTTACCACCCACTGGCCTCCCGTAACGAATTACCACTTTCAGTGTTGCTTCGCATTCAACACAAATCTTTGTGGGATCCTCATTTCGCATGACAGGAGATAGAACCATTTGATTCTTGGTCATTGAAAAATCCTACTCTTTCTGTTTCGCTCACGAACGCGGTTATGTTTTTCGCTTCGCTCATCAAGTCGAGCGCAACGCATCAGAAAAGCAGTTTTCCGATTTGGACTGGCTTTTTTGTCATCGAACCATGTCCGAATACGTTTATCAGCAGCCACTTCTCCGTTACTTCGTATGTATAGATATGCCCATCGAGCAAGTGCTCGTTCTGTCGTTAGTCCTAACTCACGTCCGCTTAATTCACTTTTCTCAATTTCCGCAATGAGTCGCTGTCTTTCCATTTTTGCAATGGTATTTGGTGAAACTGATGTGAGATAACGTGCGATACGATTGTGAGAGGTTTTCTGACGTGCTAAAGCAATGCCGTTGGCTTGTTCTATACTGATTTTCAACATTCCCTTTGTCGGAATGGTTTCCATTTCCACTGGTTTTATTTTGTGTATTCCCCCGACGTCCAATGCATACGTTACGATTGACGTAGCCGGACCCAATACACGATTGAACTGGCCCATAGTTAAATTTTGTAATACTTGCGTGAAAACCACTGGATCCCAATGCCTAAACAATACGCGTGTATCTCGAATAACGTGCTGCTCCGCAGCTGCTTTATAAGGGTATATGACGTGGTTGATAGATCTCAAATGTCTATATATATCGGCATCCCCGGTTTCACAGGCCCAGAATACAGCTGCTGGTTTCCAACCAATTAGAGTGAGAACTTTCTTTACGTCAGGCTCACTTTTTAAAGGTATGAACCACGGCCCGGCTTTCTCAACTTCCTTATCAGCATGATCAAGAAAGAGTGAGCGGTGGTTTAAGTCTGCGTCTCGAAGCAAAGTGGGCAAATCGTCATAAAGAGCGCCATCCATTACGGCATAGAGTGCAGGTAACAATTCAAGCAGCGTTTCAGCGAGCCCAGGGGGAGCCAAGGGCAATGTTTGCGAGCGATGGATATGGGCTGTCATCTACTGCATCATCCAAAAACAAACGGGGCTGAATTTGCTGCTGCCTCCCTAAGACATGAAGCGGGAGGCTTTGCAGCACCGGGAGCCAATTCCGGTTTGTATAGAATGGGGCCAGGTCCGATGGTCAATTGCGTATCTCCACCTTTTATGACGGATGTCACAGGGCTATCGATTGTAATAAAACCAAAGCTATCCATCTGGAGCCGCGTTTTTCCAACATTGATGATAAATTTCTCACCAACGTTAATTTCGAATATTTTTCCTACTGATATTTGATAGTGATCTCCAACCGTATCAGATTTAAACTTACCGACATTACTTGATTGAGCATTTTCTACCGTCGTCTCTTGATTTTTGCCGATACGCTCAGTCAAATTTCGTCCAATAGAAACCATCTTGTCCCGACCAATTTCTTCTGAATCGTCATTCCTTACTTCCTTCTTTCGATCGTGACCTACGACCAAGGTCTCATCGTATTCAACCTCAATATCCTGGTTGCGCTCGGCATGAATCCATAGCTGCTCCTGCCCTTTCTTGTCTTCGAAGCGGATAGCATTGGCGGTACCGTAATCGCCGTCAGGCGTAGAGCGCGAATAAATCCCCATTTGCGTCGCGTGCTCCGGCAGGTTCCAGGGCGGCATGTTTGCCGCGTTGTATACCCGGCCTGTGATAATCGGACGATCAGGGTCGCCATTGATAAAATCCACGATGACTTCGTCGCCAATCCTTGGCACCTGCATCGCACCGAAGCCGTTGCTGGCCCAGCTGCTGCTCACCCGGATCCAGCAAGAACTATTCTCGTCTTTTTTGCTGTAGCGGTCCCAATAGAAATGCACCCTGACCTGCCCGTATAGATCGGTCCACAGCTCCTCGTTGCCAGGACCTACCACCAGGGCCGTCTGTGGCCCATAGGTGCGGGGCTTGCGCGTCGTGCGAGGTGGGCGAAAGGGTAAGGTGGCGCATTGCACCGTGAGATCGAATACGCAGCGGCGGCCGCTTTGTACTGCATCTTCTGACAAGGCGACCGATTGGTAATTGTTTTCTTTCAGGTCATAGCGTGTTGAGAGCACCAGATACTCGCGGTTCTCTTCTGTACGGGGACAGCGCACCAACTTGAACAATGCCCCTGTGGCTACGCCACGTGCGGTACTGCGCAGGGTTCTTGTATCACGCATATGGTGCTGTTCCTGCATTCGTTGGCGCGCATAGCGCTCTCCCACTTCGGATTCGCCATAGTTACCGGGCCATTCATATACCTCTGCTGTGTAGTGCGCGTGATCCGGCCTGATCTGCTGGCGTTCGCTCAAGTCCGCCCTGGGCATCGTGAAGTTGTAGTCGTCGGTGGCATACCTGCCCGGTCGCAGGTCCTGATACACGGTCAAGCGTGTCATATAGTCTTGCTGCGGCAGTGTGAGTTTGTCTTCCGTGAAATACGTGACTTGTTCGTAACCTTCTACCGGCTTGTGACTGAATACTTCGTCGCTCATGATGAGCGTATGGTTATCCTGTTCATGGCGAAAGTAGTAATGAATGCCTTCGGCTTCAAGCAACCTGCTTACGAATTCAAAATCTGTCTCGTCATATTGCACGCAATAGAGGCGAGGTTTGTAGATTTCCAATAGTTCGAACTTGAACGTGTAGTCATAGGGTTCCAGCACTTGCCTGATGATTTCAGGCACTGACTGGTTCTGGTAGATACGGAAGTCTTTCTTATGCGTCGTCAGCCAAAACCAGGGCACTATGCGCGCTTCGTATACAAAGTACCGGTCTGTGCCACCTTCCTGGCCCACCAGTGTAACGCTGGCTATCACGCCGTTGATGTATCGGGGCGCGGCGGCAGTGCTGATCGTGATGGTTAAAGACTGGCCCAGCAATGACCGGACATCTACCTGCATCGAGCGATGCAGCAGGCGCACGGTGTAGTCGGAAAGGGTCGACAACCCGTCTGAGCCGTGCAGGGCATCGAACAGAAATTCGGGATGCGCGGGGATCGACACCGTAATCAGGCGAGCAGCCCGCATTGCGCGCGAGAGTGGTTTAGACATGGAATACATGCAGGTCGACACCGCATGGGGAGTCTACCCTCAAACATCAATAGCGTTGAACACGCGAATGATTCTAAAAGAACCAAACAGTGCCTGCATTTGAATTTGTATGCATTACTTTTGGCTTGCGGTGGAGCCAATGGGCATGCGTGGGAGGCGCGAGACGGCGCTATCCCAGGTCGTTACGGTATTTGGAGCGCTGCAACCGCCGGGAGGCCCTCTTCAGGGCCATTTACACTACGTGCCTAATGAATTGACAAAACAATCTGTCGCATATCAATTCAACCCTGGTGACTTAAGACATACCTGGTACAACGGTGGAGAAACCGGCATCCACATGGACGATTTCACCTGTGATGCCCGCCGCCAGATCTGACAGCAGAAACGCGGCCGTATTGCCTACATCTTCAATAGTCACATTGCGTTTAAGCGGCGCATGCGCCGCTACGAAATTAAGGATGGAAGAAAAATCCTTGATGCCGCTGGCAGCCAGCGTCTTGATGGGGCCGGCGGAAATTCCGTTGGCGCGCAAGCCCTCTGCGCCAAGCGCCGTGGCCAGATAGCGCACGCTGGCCTCCAGCGAGGCCTTTGCCAGGCCCATGGTATTGTAGTTGGGAACGACCTTTTCAGCCCCCAGATAGGTCAGTGTCAGCACGGAGCCACGGCGCGCCTTGAGCAGGGGCAAGGCCGCCTTCGTCATGGCAGGAAAGCTGTATGCCGAAATATCGTGAGCGATGCGAAAGCCCTCGCGAGACAGCCCGTCCAGGAAGTTGCCGGCAATCGCTTCACGGGGCGCAAAGCCGATCGAATGCACCAGCCCGTCAAGCCCGTCCCATTGTTTTCCCAGTTGCTCAAAAGCGGCGTCGATCTGGGCATCTTCGGCCACATCACAGGGAATCACGATGCTGCTGCCGAAATCGGCGGCAAACTCGGTTACCCGGTCCTTAAAACGGTCTCCCACATAAGTGAAAGCCAGCTCAGCTCCCTGTGCTTTGCAGGCGGCAGCAATGCCGTAGGCGATTGAACGGTTCGAAAGTACGCCCGTGACCAGTATTCGTTTATTTGCAAGAAAGCCCATGTGCTGTCCTAGTTGTTTTTCAATGAAGGCCATTATAAAAAAAATGCGCAATGCAAAGGCATTGCGCAGTGATTCCAGAATATTTAGTAGCGCAGGCCCACGCCCGTTAACCGCGAATGGCCGTGCCTGGCAGACGCAGGCGCAAACCCGCTTTAAGTCCCTCGGCCCCGATATTATTCAGCGCTTTCAAATCGTCAACGGTGGTGCCGTAGCGTTTAGCCAGCGAGTAAAGCGTTTCGCCCTGTGTGACAAAATGCTCGGGAGGACGCGCTGTGGTTGCCGCACGGGGACGGTAGGCAGCAGCGCGAACGGCCGGCGCGGCCTGTTGCGCCAGCGCAGGCGCACGCACTGTCGCCGTAGCCGGGCGCACTGCGCCCTGATAGGCGCCAGGCGCAGCCTGAGCGACATAACGCACCGATTCACGATTGACCGGAGCCGCGGCCGCTTCGTTCTGGGCAACCAGCGCGGCCAACGGATCATCCGTGACAGCAGGCGCGTTACGCGGCGCCGGCTGATTGCCGCCCGTATCCCACACCACAGCACGCGGGGTCGCCCCGGAGGTGCTGCGTGTATTGCTTGCTACCTGACGCACGCCAGCCGACGCCCCGGACGTCTGGCGTAACGTCGACGTAGGCGCGTTGCCCGCATAGGCACGGGGCTCGACCACAGGAGCGGGAGCAGCAGGCGATACGGGTGGAGACGTGTTGTCTGCCAGCATGCTGTCGGAATCGCGTTGAATACCGTCAGGCGCTGTTGGCGGCAACCCGCGAGGGACAATGGAATCGGTATCGAAATCACGCTGTACCGGCAACATCAGCGCGCGCGATGACAGTGCGACGTTCTGGCGCGATGAATAGCCGTTAAGCGATTTGAGTTTGCTCAGGGAAATACCGTGAGCCTGGGCGATGGCCGCCAGCGATTCTCCCGGTGCTGGCTGATAACCTTTATAGGTTGCCAGCGGACCGGTGTAATTGGCCAGGTTTTTCTTGTAGGTTTTCACTGCCGAAACGGGCAGCAGAATATTGGGGTCGTGCGACGCCAGCAGCGTCGGGCGATTGAACGACGGGTTCAGTTCCTTGAAATCGGCCACGGAAATGCCTGCCAGCCGCGCCATGACGGCAACGTCAATATCCTTGGTGCGCCGTACCTTTTCGAAATACGGCTTGTCCGGAATGGAAGGCAGTGTGATGCCATATTTGGCCGGGTTGGCCACAATATTGCGGATAGCCATCAGCTTGGGTACGTAATTTCGGGTTTCGGATGGCATTCTCAGGTCCAGATAGCCGCCGCCGCCAGCCCGGCTTCTGGCACGCTTGACCGCGCCTTCACCCCAATTGTAGGACGCCAGCGCCAGGTGCCAGTCGTTGCCCTGAAAGGTATAAAGATAGGACAGATAATCGAGTGCAGCGCGGGTCGATTCCACCGGATCACGGCGATCGTCTTTCCACCAGTCCTGCTTCAGATTGTAATGCGTGCCCGTGCTGGGAATGAACTGCCACAGTCCGGACGCCCGCGAGCGGGACATGGCCGTGGCATTGTAGGCGCTCTCAACAAACGGCAACAAGGCCAGTTCGGTGGGCATATTGCGCTTTTCAAGCTCTTTGGTAATGTGATAGATATATTTGCCGGAACGGGCAGCCATGGTCTGGACGGATCCCGGACGCGCGGCATAGTAATTGGTCCAGTAAGCGACTTTTTCATCCTGCAGGGGGGGCATATCGAACCCTTTGCGTACGCGGTCCCAGACATCGCGATTAGGCCCATGGTAACTGACCTTATCGCTGTATTTGCCCCCGGACGAAGCGCAACCGGTCAGCGCGACGACACAACCCACCAGAAAAAATCGTACAAATTTCATATAGTCTGTCTCAGAATTGGTTTTTCCACTCACGTAATACTTCAAGCACATTCTCTGGGTGGGCCAGGGAATGACCAACATGCTGTTCGGCTGCGGTAATGACAACCGGTTCATCCGTTCGCATGAAAGGATTGGTTTTGAGTTCATGTTCCAGCGATGTCGGAACAGTAGCCTGATTGTTGTTGCGCAATGTTTCTGCTTCGCGCTGCCATTGCTCCAGATCAGGGTTATGCGGGTCGACGGTGCGTGCCCAGCGGATGTTGCCCAAGGTGTATTCGTGAGCACAATAGACGGACGTATTGTGAGGCAATTTTCTAAATTTATCAAGGCTTTGTTGCATTTGTCTAGAATTTCCTTCAAATAGCCTGCCGCAACCAGTCGCAAACAGGGTATCGCCGCAGAACAGCACATTTCGTTCGTCGACCTGCCCGAAGTAAGCGATATGGTCCAGCGTATGGCCCGGAACTTCCAGAACGGTAAATTGCCCAAATACACCCAGATTGACCTGATCACCCTCCCTGAGCGCGACATCGCGACAGGGAATAGTGGGCCCCGGCGGCCCATACACCGTCGCGCCGGTGTGTTGAACCAGCTCGGCCACGCCGCCGACGTGATCGGCATGATGATGGGTAAGGAGAATATTGCTCAGGGTTAACCCTTGATCGCGCAGGTAAGCCAGCACCGGCGCTGCATCGCCGGGATCAACGACAACCGCCTGATCAGCCTGTACAATTGCCCAGATGTAATTGTCGCTGAACGCGCTGATCGGCCAGATTTTTATAGTCATCAGATAGTCACTTTACTAAAGGCGCCGCATTTATACCGAGGAATCTGTGAAACAAATCCATTCGCGAATCATCAATCTGGCAGATTGGTTCAATACGGACCCGGGCCAGCGCGTCATACAATGGGAATCGTCAAAATTCGATCAGATTGTGGCCGACTCTTTCGGGTTCAACGCGGTTCAGGTCGGCCTGCCTGACTGGAATTTTTTGCATCATAACAGAATGCGCACCAAAATCATTCTGGCCCATGACAGCTTTAACAATTGCACTCACTACCCGAACACCCGATTTGTCCATACGCAGCTGGACGCCCTTCCGCT
>DATGQC010000533.1:0-11985 GCA_035304425.1 Advenella sp. | reverse complement strand
GAAATGTCGCCTGTCAATTCAATTGAAATGGTGATCTGGGTTGCCGTTGGCGGTCGTGGCTCCCTGGTTGGCAGCATCCTTGGGGTATTCACTGTCAACGGCGCAAAAACATTTTTTACTGCGTTCATGCCGGAATACTGGCTGTATGTTCTTGGGGGCCTGTTTGTTGTCGTGACCCTGTTCATGCCCAAAGGGCTGGTGGGACTGTTTTCACGGCGCCGCGGTCCACCGCCCAAGGCCGGTGCGAACATAGCTCCTGCCCCGGAGGCGATATGACTGATACCCACGCAACGGCCGGTGCCGGTGGCACGATCACCCATCTGGCCCATTTTGCCGAATCCGGAAAAATCGATACAACCCACGGCATCGTGTTGTATGTCGAGAACCTGACCGTGAAATTCGATGCCTTTTGCGCCATCAATGATTTATCCCTGTACATCAAAGAGGGCGAACTGCGTTGCATTATCGGCCCCAATGGCGCCGGTAAAACGACCCTGATGGACGTCATAACGGGAAAGACCGGCCATCGCAATGCGACTATCACCGGCCAGGTCTATCTGGGTCAGACGCTGGATTTGCTGACCATGCAGGAACCCCAGATCGCACAACTGGGCATCGGCAGGAAATTTCAAAAGCCGTCGGTATTCGAGAGCCAGCCGGTCTGGGAAAACCTCTATCTGGCCGACGCCGGAGATCGTCGCTGGCATGCCGCATTAAATGCGCGCATCACCGCAGACGTACGCTCCCGCATTGAAAACACACTGAACATCATGAAGCTGGAAAGTGTTGCGTATCGGCCAGCGGGAGAACTGTCGCACGGACAGAAGCAGCGTCTGGAGATCGGTATGCTGCTGATGCAAAAGCCCGCATTACTGTTGCTGGATGAACCGGTAGCCGGCATGACCGACCGCGAAACGACCGAACTTGCCGACATACTTCATCGCATTCGTGGTACCTGCTCCATTGTCGTGGTGGAGCACGATATGGGTTTTGTCTCGAATCTGGCCGGCGATCTGGGTACCGTCACCGTCCTGGCTGCCGGCACAGTACTGGCTCAGGGCACCATGCAACAGGTGCAGCAGGATCGGCAAGTCATTGAATCCTATCTCGGCCGCTAATCAAGGAACACGCAATATGCAGCTCAGCGTACAAAACGTCAACCAGTATTATGGCGGCAGTCATATTCTCCGCGACATTTCATTTGATATAAAAGCCAATGCCCTGACCGCCCTGCTCGGCCGCAACGGCGCGGGCAAAACCACCCTGCTGCGCAGCCTGCTTGGCGTCGTGCCGATTCGTAACGGACAGATCTGCTATGCAGGCAAGGATATCAGTCGAATGGGAACGGCGGACCGTATCGCTCAGGGGATCGGCTATGTGCCACAGGGCCGCGATATTTTTCCCAGACTAAGCGTAAAGGAAAACCTGCTGGTCGGCGCCGCGTCCCGCAAGATGCCCAAGGGCATTCCGGCATTCATTTACCAACTTTTCCCTGTTCTCAAGGAAATGGAACACCGCAATGGCGGCGACCTGTCTGGCGGGCAGCAACAACAACTGGCCATTGGGCGGGCGCTCATGGGACAGCCGCAGTTATTGATTCTTGATGAGCCCACTGAAGGCATCCAGCCCAATATCATCCAGCATATCGGACGCACCCTGAAGTCGCTGGTGTCTGACCATGGCATGACGGTGCTGCTGGTCGAACAGTACCTGGATTTTGTCAAGATCATCGCCGACGACTATCTGGTCATGAACCGGGGCGTGATCATCGCCCGTGGCAAAGGCGTCAATATTGATGCCGATGGCATCGAGCGTCACATCAGCGTGTAGCCAGGATCATGTCAGTTGTTATGGAAACTGAACAATGGACTGCGGATCTGGCATTGGCATTTTCGCGACAACCAGGCGGACGCAGCGCGCTGACTCGCAATGTACATGACGGCCCATTGCTGGTGCAAAAACCCCTTTATCCGGAAGGACCTGCCGTGTGCCATGCAACGATCTTGCATCCGCCATCCGGCATTGCCGGCGGTGATGCACTGAGTATCGCGGTGGCCGTGCATGAAGGCGCCCACGCCGTCCTGAGCACGCCGGGGGCGACACGCTGGTATAAAGCCAATGGCAGACCCGCCAGCCAGACCGTAACGCTCCGTGTGAACAAGGGTGCAAAACTGGACTGGCTGCCGCTGGAAAACCTGATATTTGAACAAGCTGATGCCTGTAACGAGACCCATATCCAGCTTGCCGCCGGTGCGCATGCCATCGGCTGGGATTGCTATCAACTGGGCAGTGTCGTGGCACAGGATTTTTGGCAGGCCGGCAGGATCACTCTTCATTGCACTGTGCATTACGACGACAAACTGGTATGGACTGAGGCCGGCCAGATCGATGCAGCGCACCCGATCAGGCGTCGCAGCGCCGGACTGGCCCACTTTCCTATCATGGCTACGGTCTGGAGCGTCGGCCCCGCGATTGGCGCCGATGAGATCGCACAATTTACTGACAGCCTGCCCTGGACCGACTGGCTGCGCGCAGGCGCCAGTCAGATGGCGCTTGATGCGTCCGCCAGCCTGATCCTGGTGCGCGTGCTGGGGACACATGCCGAACCCGTCAGACAATTAATGATCACGTGCTGGCAGCATTTGCGCCCGCTGCATCTGGGCATCGCAGCACCCCCCCTGCGACTCTGGCGCACCTGATCCGATAACCTGCCCGAATATTTCATATGCACTAGTGGAGAACACCATGGACCTGACCCCCAGAGAGAAAGACAAACTGCTGATATTCACCGCAGCGCTACTCGCAGAACGGCGTCGCGGCCGGGGCCTCAAGCTCAATTATCCAGAGGCAGTCGCGCTGATCAGCGCCGCCCTGCTTGAAGGCGCACGCGACGGCAAGAGCGTTGCGCAACTGATGCATGAAGGCACACAAGTGCTGACCCGTGACGACGTGATGCAAGGGGTCCCGGAGATGATGCCGGATATCCAGATCGAAGCCACATTCGAAGACGGTACAAAACTGGTCACTGTCCATCATCCGATTGTCTGAACACTGAACCGGCCTGCCAGCGGCAACCATGCCCTGTTCCGGCTTTTATACACAAAGGAAAATCCCATGTTTCATGCACCTGCCGTTCAACTTCGACACATGCCGGCAGCGCTGGCGCTGCTTAGCCTGTCTCGGCCCGCGCTGGCCCATCCCGGGCATCCTGAGCATACAGATACCCTGTCCATGCTGTCTGAAGGATTGCTGCACCCCCTGGCCGGCCCCGATCATCTGCTGGCCATGCTCGCGGTGGGAGTATGGAGCGCCTTGGTGTACCCGTCACTCAAGCATGCGATTTACATCCCCTTGTCGTTTTCAACACTCCTTTTTGCAGGCGCGCTGCTGGCCATGGCTGGCGTGCGGATACCTTTGATCGAGCCGCTGATCATGACCTCATTGCTGGTCCTGGGCCTCATGCTGACCGGCGTGACCAGACTATCGCTGTCCGTAGCTGCGATGCTGGTCGCATTCTTTGCCCTCTTTCACGGCGTCGCCCACGGAGTGGCGCTGCCGCAAGGCGGGACTGCCATCGTGTTTATCGCGGGCTTCATGGTCTCCACCCTGCTCATTCACTGCACCGGCATGGTCGCCGGCGCGATACTGACACGCCGCCATGCCTGGCCGGCACGGCTTGCCGGCGCAGGCATCGCCTCGTATGGGGCGATATTGATGCTGGCCGGTCACTGAGCACGGAGAGCAATACATGATTCCAGGGGAAATCCTTGCCGCAAGCGGCAACATCGAAATCAACACAGGCCGAACCACTATTGTCATGGAAGTGACCAATACAGGTGATCGTCCGATTCAGGTTGGATCACATTATCATTTTGCAGAGACCAATGCTGCGTTACTGTTTGATCGCCAGCAGGCCCGGGGCTACCGGTTGAATATTGTTGCCGGCACAGCAGTGCGCTTCGAGCCAGGGCAAATCCGTACGGTCCAACTGGTCGCCTTGGCTGGCGACCGGCGCGTATTTGGCTTCACGGGACATGTCATGGGAGCACTGGAATGACATCCATATCAAGACAGGCCTATGCCGAAATTTTCGGCCCGACCATTGCAAACGGCGAGCCCGACCGCGTCCGGCTTGCCGATACCGGGCTGATCATAGAAGTAGAACAGGACTTGACCATCTTCGGAGAAGAAGTCAAATTTGGCGGAGGCAAAGTCATTCGCGACGGCATGGGCCAAAGCCAGCGCTGCACGGCCGACTGCGCCGATACCGTCATGACAAATGCACTCATCGTTGACGCCGTCACGGGTATCGTCAAGGCCGATATCGGGATCAAGAACGGCCATATCACGGCCATCGGCAAAGCCGGCAATCCTGATATCCAGCCGGGTGTCACCATCGTTATCGGTCCCGGCACAGAAATTATTGCCGCTGAAGGCTTTATCGTTACCGCGGGCGGCATCGATACCCATATTCACTTTATCTGCCCGCAACAAATCGAAGAGGCCATCTCCTCCGGTATCACAACCATGATAGGCGGCGGCACCGGTCCTGCGACCGGCACATTCGCCACGACCTGCACGCCAGGACCATGGCATATCCATGCCATGCTCGGCGCGACTGATGCGTTTGCGATGAATATCGGCCTGCTTGGCAAAGGCAATGCCAGCGACCCGGCACCGCTACTGGAACAAATCCACGCCGGCGCGCTTGGCC
This sequence comes from Advenella sp., assembly GCA_035304425.1. GTDB lineage: Bacteria > Pseudomonadota > Gammaproteobacteria > Burkholderiales > Burkholderiaceae_B > Advenella. The sequence goes on along the minus strand of DATGQC010000533.1, from coordinate 7,271 downwards.
TGAAACTGCATGAAGACTGGGGTACGACACCGCAAGCCATCGACACCTGTCTTGACGTGGCCGACCGGACTGATACACAGGTGGCCATTCACAGTGACACCCTGAACGAATCCGGTTTTGTCGAAGCGACCCTGGCCGCCTTCAAGGGACGCACTATCCATACCTTCCATACCGAAGGCGCAGGCGGCGGTCACGCGCCCGATATCATTCGCGCAGCAGGCATGACCAATGTGCTGCCAGCGTCCACAAACCCGACCATGCCTTTTACACGCAATACGATTGACGAACATCTGGATATGCTGATGGTTTGCCACCATCTGGATGCATCCATCGCCGAAGATCTGGCGTTCGCTGAAAGCCGAATCCGCCGTGAAACCATCGCCGCCGAAGACATCCTGCATGACCTGGGCGCTTTTTCCATCATGAGTTCGGACTCGCAGGCAATGGGGCGTGTTGGTGAAGTGATTCTCCGCACCTGGCAGACAGCAGACAAGATGAAGCAACAGCGTGGCAGCCTGGCGGGCGATCCCAGCCGCTCGGACAACAATCGCGTCAAGCGCTTTATTGCCAAATACACCATCAACCCGGCCATTGCACATGGCATCGCCCACAAGGTGGGGTCAGTGCAGAAAGGCAAACTGGCCGATCTGGTCTTATGGCGGCCCGCATTCTTCGGCGTCAAGCCAAGTCTGATCATTAAAGGCGGGATGATCGCGCATGCGGTGATGGGCGACCCGAATGGGTCTATACCAACACCACAACCGGTGCATTACAGAAAAATGTTCGGCGCCTTCGGGCGTGCGTTGAACACGTCGCTAACCTTTGTATCCCAGGCCGGCTTTGAAAACCCGGCTGTACACGCGCTGGGTCTGAACAAAACATTGTGCACCGTCAGCGGCTGCCGCAATATCGGCAAACGCGATATGGTGCGCAATGACTGGCTGCCCGATATCCAGGTCGACCCGCAAACCTACCAGGTTTTTGCCGATGGTCAACTCCTGAGCTGCGAACCGGCCAAAACATTGCCGATGTCCCAGCGTTATTTTCTATTCTGATCGTTCGTTTATCTTCCTGGAACCCATTTAAGATGACGCGTACTGTACAAAAATTCCTGCGCCATAGCGGCCTGTCTGCCACGCTGTTGCAGCGTGCGCCGGAGGCGCGAATGACATTTGAACAACGGCGCCGTAGCCGCCAGCAATTGAACCTTGGCAATGGCGAAACAGTCCATTTGATGATTGGCCGCGGTCAGGTTCTGCAGCCAGGCGATGTGCTCGTGGCCGATGACGGCGGCCTTATTACAGTGCAGGCACAGGCGGAGCAACTGGTCCGGGTGACGGCCGATGCGGCTATCGACCTGGCGCGAGCCGCCTATCATCTGGGCAATCGCCATGTCATGCTGGAAATCGGCGCCGACTATCTGCAACTTGAGTACGATCCGGTCCTGATGCAAATGCTCCAGCGCCTTGGCGTTCATACCTCAATCGTTGAGCAACCGTTCAACCCGGAAACCGGCGCCTATGGTGGTGGACATAAGCATGGACACGACGAAACGTTCGAAGAAGATTATTCGTTGGCCCAGGCAGCGTATCACGCCCATGAGGCTGCTTCTACTGACGGTCATGACCATCAACAAACGCGTACGGCTGATCGCCGCTCAGATTATGCGCACCCGCAGTTACCTAATCAGCAACATACTCATGGCGACCTGCACTGCGCGGTGCGATCCAGCGCGCACAATCACGACCGTGATGAACTCAGTGCATTGAATCGGTCATTGGACTTGCGCCGTGGATATCGGCAGAAATGACGTACTCATCATGAAACCGGCGCAATATGCCCAATTGATGCGCTTGTCTTCTCCGGCCCTGCCGGTGGGTGGTTTCAGCTATTCCCAGGGGTTCGAAGCAGCGGTAGAGCTGGGCATCGTGACAAATGAAGGCAGTGCACGTCTGTGGATCGAAGACACCTTGCACACGGTGATGGCTACCTGTGATGCTGCCATATGGCTAGTGCTTTCCCGTGCATGGCGATCGCTGGATAGCAACGCGATCAGACATTGGAACCAATGGTACTACGCAAGCCGCGAAACCGCCGAAGCCCGGGCTGAAACCACCCAGATGGCGATCTCGCTAATCAACCTGATCGATGCCCTTCATTGGGCAAGCGAGAAAGCGCGTTCTCTACTCAAAGGTATGGATACGCCTTGCTTTCCGACTGTGCATGCGATTGCCGTGGCGGCCCTGGATCTGCCCGACGATGCGGGCGTTACGGCCTTGCTGTATGCCTGGCTGGAAAATCAGGTGATGGCGGCAATCAAAACCATACCCCTGGGCCAAACGGCCGGCCAGCGCCTGCTATCGGCGCTCGTACCGCAACTGGAACTTGCGGTGGGCGCGGCCAAAGACGCGGCAAACCAAACGCCTCCACGGATCAAGACACTTGCTCCGCAATACGCCATTGTTGCGGCCCGGCACGAAAGCCAGTTTTCCCGATTGTTCCGATCATGACGCCCTGCCGCTGCCGCTCACGCACATACTGGCGCCCTGCGGCAGTTGTCATTCCCGCAACCCTTGCCTTGACTAAAGGCAACGCATTAAAGGTAAAGAACCCATGAATACTCAAAACAGAACCAACCCATTGCCGGCACTGCGCGTTGGCATCGGCGGGCCCGTCGGATCGGGCAAAACCACGTTGCTCGAAGTATTATGCAAAACGCTGGCGACCCGCTATGATCTTGTCGCCATCACCAATGACATTTATACCAAGGAAGACCAACGCCTGCTCACCGTCTCCGGCGCATTGCCTCCTGAACGCATCATGGGCGTGGAAACGGGCGGCTGTCCGCACACCGCGATCCGTGAAGATGCGTCCATTAACTTGCGCGCGATAGATCAGATGCTGCAGCGTTTCCCTCAGGCCGATATTGTATTTATCGAATCCGGCGGCGACAATCTGGCAGCAACCTTCAGCCCGGAACTATCGGACCTGACCATTTATGTCATTGATGTTGCGGGTGGAGAAAAAATCCCCCGCAAGGGCGGTCCGGGCATTACCAAATCCGATTTACTGATAATCAACAAAACTGACCTGGCGCCATATGTTGGCGCCTCGCTGGATATCATGCGACAAGATACCGAACGTATGCGCCAGAGCCGGCCGTTTGTAATGTGCAATATGAAAACCGGCGACGGCATTGATGCCATCATTCAATTCATTGAAAAAGCCGGCATGCTGGCCTGATTGCCCAAGTGACACGAAAGGCGTTATTCCTGGCAGATTATCCCGGGGGTGCGCGCAAGGCCGATCACTTTACTGCGGCTGTTTTACACTTGCCGGCGGGCCTGGGTCCGCAGCGCAAAAAGGCATAATCTGCCCGGCAGGCAGCAGATACGCGCGGCGCCGGCCCTCTGCGAAATAAGGGGTGATATTTTTCAGTTCAGGAAAATTATCCATCTGTTTTGCGTCTGCCAGCAGCCAGCGCCGATCATGCGCGGGTATGCAAACAGAGCGCAAAAACTCAGCAGGCAGTACCAGGCGCCTGGCGCCAGCCGGCGCACCAAAATTGTTTGCGTCCCAAAGTTCTTTTTGCCAGTTGTCTTTCATCGGCAGCGCAGGGTCATTCCAATTGCTGACCACGAACAGATCGGGATTCTGTCGCATATAAAATCGAAAATCAAATGGGTAGTTATCAAGACTGTAATAGCGATCATGCGCGTCCAACGGCTGTGAAGCACTGTCAATAGCCGTCGCAACGCGACTGCTGCCTGGCAGATGAGCCAGAGACAGGTAAATCAGCCCGCCGCCCCCCAGAACGGCACAAATCAGTACGCGCGTCACAAAATTACGCTGCACTGCCCTGCCTGCCGCATCGACCCGGACATGATCCGCATAGCCCGATTGAGTATACGCACTATCGACCGCAAAGACGCCGTGGAAGAACTCTGCAAAAAGGAAGGCCAATGGCGGCAGCACCGGCAGTATATATCCGACCAGCTTGGATTGTGGAATGGAGAAAAAGACCAGAATAAGCAAGAGCCAGATCCACATCAAACGCCGAACGCTGGCGTCGCGTTCCTGCATCCAGTAGTTACGTGTAAAGATGACGGACAGTCCTGTTCTGCACCAGGGAAGCATCGTCGCCAGAAGCACGGCCACATAAAACCAGACAGGCATGACGTTATTGAAGCCACCCTGAGAAAAACGCTCGAATTGCTGGTACACCAGATAATACTGGAGAAACCCCGGGTACCGGCTTTGCATTAACAACAGCCATGGCAAAACAACAGCTAAAAATAGCAGGATCCCCGGAATGCGCAAGAGCATGGGAATCGCCGAATACCTGCGTTCCGCAACAAGCCAGAAAAGCAGCACGCCGCCGGGCAAAACAAAACCGATCAGCCCTTTAGACAAAAATCCCAACCCAGCGAACATATACATCGTCAGCACCCATCGCTTGGCAGATGCGCCTTGCCGCTGCAGCAAAACCGCCGTGGCGCCGCACAGGATAGTGCTGCAAATCATCGCCGCCACCAGCAAATCTAAATTGGCATAATGCGCTGCGCCAAACATCAACGGTGTTGTCGCCAGAATGATACCGGCCACCAGCGCGCGCGATGGCAGAACAAAGCGCCGCAGAAAAACAAACAGGCCGCCGACCATCAGCAGACCCGCCAGCGCAGGGGTCAGTCTTGCGGCGAACTCATTCTGGCCGAAAAGCGCCATGCTGGCCGCTGTCAGCCAGTAAAACAAAGGCGGTTTGTGAAAATAGGGCATACCGTCCAGCAGCGGCGTTCCCCACTCACGGGCATGCAGCATTTCCAGGGCTACGCCGACGTAACGCCCTTCGTCCGGGTTAAGCAGCGGCCAAAACCAGTTTCCCAGCACAAACCAGGCGGCCGTGACCACCAGCAGCAACGCAAAGGCGAAAGGGCTAAGCGCCAGGCGGGACAACCAATCTGGCGCTCCGATACGAGACAAGGGATCGGCGGCAATGGCAGGAGAAGACAGCATGAACTCAAGAATAAAGATGAATTGATCCCATCTTACCGATAGAGATATCAAATATTCATCAAATAACTAACTGCCCGTCTTGCATAAAAAATTCCGCTGATAACGCCGTCAAGAGCGCTACGGTGCGATTCCTGCCGAGTCGGCGAGATCCGCTGTGACCGCCCTTGAAGCCCCGGGTAGCAAGCGCTACCCGGTTTGACCTGCTTATACCATCCCGCCAGGGAATTTGCCGACATCATCAGGCTTACCTCATCCCACTATGCCCGCGATCAGCATTCAATGATATTGACGGCCAGTCCGCCGCGCGACGTTTCCTTATACTTCGACTGCATATCTGCCCCGGTTTGCATCATGGTTCGTATTACCTTATCCAGCGACACATAATGCGTCCCGTCACCCCGCAATGCCATGCGAGCAGCATTGATGGCTTTCACTGCACCCATCGCATTACGTTCGATACATGGAATCTGCACCATGCCGCCGACCGGATCACAAGTCATTCCCAGATTGTGCTCCATACCAATTTCGGCAGCATTCTCCGCTTGCGGAACAGTCCCGCCCAATACGGCAGCCAAAGCACCTGCTGCCATGGAGCAGGCGACCCCCACCTCTCCCTGACAGCCAACCTCGGCCCCGGAAATGGATGCGTTTTCTTTATAAAGGATGCCAATGGCCGCAGCCGTCAGCAGAAAATCGATCACGCCCTGTTCATTGGCGCCCGGAACGAAATTCACGTAATAATGCAGGACGGCGGGAATGACCCCGGCCGCCCCGTTGGTCGGCGCCGTCACGACCTTGCCGCTGGCCGCGTTCTCCTCGTTCACCGCCAGCGCATACAGATTCACCCAATCAAGCATGGAAAGCGGGTCTTTCAGCGACTCATGGGGCCGGCTGCACAGTTGTTCATGCAGTTGCCGCGCACGACGCTTGACATGCAGAAAGCCCGGCAGGCTGCCGGTGGCCGAACAGCCGCGTGCCACACACGCTTGCATCACGGCCCACAAGTCCAGTATTTTCTGTCGGACTTCCTGCTCCGGCCGGTAATATCGTTCATTTTCCATCATCAACTGCGCGATCGTCAGTTGGTGCCGCTGGCACAGGTCCAGCAATTGCTGGGCTGAATTGAATGGATAGGGAATGGCAATATCCGGAGTAAGATTCACCCGAACCCGATCGCAGTTCATCACAAAGCCGCCACCGATGGAATAATATTCCTTCTTCATGAGCAATTGATCATCGGCATCGAATGCCTTGAAGCGCATACCATTCGAATGCTGGGGCAAGGTTTCGCGTCGATTGAATTTGACATGTATGGTTTCGTCAAAAGCAATGTCGTGGCGATTGAGCAGCCTGATCATGCCGCTGCTGCGCACCTGCTCGATCAGTGCCGGCACGATATCCGGATCCAGCGTCTCGGGCTGATACCCGTGCAGGCCGATGACAACTGCCATATCACTTTTATGGCCCTTGCCAGTTGCGCCCAGTGAGCCGAACATCTCAATATGAAGACGTTGCGCGCGCTCAAGCAGTTTGGCTTCATCCAGGCGGGTCACAAAACGCAGCGCGGCAATCATGGGACCGACGGTGTGGGAACTCGAAGGTCCGATGCCTACCTTGAAAATATCAAATACGCTCAAGGCCATTTTTTTCCTCGACAATATTGATGGGCCGCTTAGTGCGTGCGGTACAGCTCATCCATTTTCCTTTCGGATTCACGACTTTTCAATTCAGCTTCGCTGGGCAGCGCCATGTCGTTGAGCAACGGCTTGTCCCAGTTGCCAGTGACATGATATTTTACCGTCAGGGCGCGTTGCAAGGGCGCCTGCAGCAGCCATTGCGTCAGAAAAGCGCCCACCCCCACAGCCGGATTGACGATGGTTCCCGCCAGCACAGAAGCGCCGCTCACATCCAGCTTGGGCACGACCACGGCCTGAAAGTCCAGGCTTTCAGATTTAAGATCGGTCATTCCTGAAGCCACGATGGCCGACGAGGGGCCATTCAAGCGAAAGTCCTCGACAAACAAACGACCGGCATCCAGGCGCATGCGACTGCGAATCGTATCAAATGTCAACCCGGACTGCACCGAGTTGCCCAGTGTCTCGCCAAACTTTGGCAGTCGGCGAAACGACTGTAGCGACAACAGTTCCAGCGCCTTGACGGCAGATGACTGCACGCTTTCAAGGCGCCCTTGCCTGAGGCTGCCGCTTAGCGAACCATTGAGCATGGCAAGATCCAGATTCTGGACGTTTTTCCAGTCA
>DATGQC010000532.1:0-3565 GCA_035304425.1 Advenella sp. | reverse complement strand
AGACGGTGGTGCTGGCCGGTGTTTGCATCGTTATCGCAGGATCGGTCATCATTGCAGTTTTCATTACACTAAACCAGTTTGCCTACCGAGGCTTCAAGTGCTGCCCAGGCTTCATCGCCAAAACGGCCTTTCCACTCTTTATAAAAACCGGCATTACGCAGTGCCGCCCGGAACGTATCGGGAGAAGGTGCATTGAATGCCAGCCCTTTAGCTTGCAGATCGCTTTGCACCGAATCATTGAGTTTTCTGATGTCTTCGCGCTGACGCATACCGGCGCCATTAATGCCATCGGCAACGATTTTTTTCAGATCGTCGGGCAAACGATCCCAGGCGGCGCCATTGGCAATAAACCAGAATCCATCCCAGATGTGATTGGTCTGAGAACAATACTTTTGTACTTCGTACAGTTTTGCCACCTGAATAATGGGCAATGGGTTTTCCTGGGCATCGACGATTTTCGTCTGCAAAGACGAGTACACCTCACTGAACTGAAGGCTGGTCGGGGCGGCGCCCAGCCCTTTGAACATGGAAATGGACAACGGGCTGACCGGCACACGGATTTTCAGGTCTTCCAGATCGGATGCCTGCTGTATCGGGCCCTTGCTGCTTGTCATCTGGCGAAAGCCGTTGTCCCACATTTTGTCAAAGGCATACAAGCGGATCCTGCGGATAGATGCCCGTACATGCGCTCCCAGATCGCCATCCATGGCTTTCCATACCTGGGCATAATCGCTAAATGCAAAACCCAGCGCGTTAATAGCCGCTACCGGCACCAGCGTGGCAATCACAAGTGAAGAAGGCGTAAAGAACTGGATCCCGCCGGAGCGCACCTGCGACAGCATATCGGTATCGCCGCCAAGCTGGTTGTTGGGGAAAATGGCAATATCGACCCGCCCGCCGGATTTCTCCCGGATTTCATCGGCCGCTTCCTTGGCGCGAATATTCAATGGATGAGACAGCGGAAGGTTATTGCCATACTTGTAGGAAAATTCGGCAGCACGCGCCACTTGTGGCAACGCGCTGACAACGCCTGCCAGCGGCATGGCGGACAGGGTGCGCAGCATGCTGCGGCGAGAATACTTCTGCATAGTTGTCTCCAGACGTTAAATGATGTTTTTTGATTTTATTATTTTTCTAACCGCAACAATATAGTGATAATATACGAGCGTCAATCAGATTAAATGATGGTTTTTGATGCAATGAAAGACTCAGAGCAGGCCTCAGGCAGGGCCAATATTGCAGATATCGCCAAACTGGCCAACGTCTCCACCGCCACGGTAGACCGCGTGCTGAATCATCGATCGGGCGTACGCGAAGCCACGATCCAGCGGGTCCTGCGCGCCGCTGCCGAGCTGGCGTACCTGCCCGAGAATGACCTGTATGCCGCGCTTACGCCCAGCGCCATGCGTATTTCATTTGTGCTTCCCAAAGGCACCAACCGCTTCATCAGAATGCTGGGCGATACCATTACCTACTCCCAGGACAGTTGGGCGCCCTACAATGTGAAATGCAAAGTCGACTATGTGGAAGGCTTCAACCCCGAGATCCTGGCCGCAAGCCTGAAAAAGCAGGCAGAGCGCGCCGATGGTATTGCCTGCATGGCCATTGAACATCCGCTGGTGCGCGACGCCATCGAAGAGCTGGCCGATAAGGGAAAGCATGTAATAACGCTGATCACCGATATTTCCAATACACGCCGCGCCGCCTATATTGGCCTGGATAATCGCGCGGCCGGCCGCACCGCTGCGTATCTCATCGCCCGCTTTATCGGCGCGCGGCCGGCCAAAGTTGCGATGATTGCCGGTAGCCTGAGTTATCGCGCTCATGAGGAGCGTGAAATGGGGTTTCTGTATATGTTCAAGGAGCTATTCCCAACCGTCGAAGTGGTGGGATTGCGCGAAGGCCGCGATAGCGCGGAAGAAAATTATCGGCTCACCCGGCAATTGCTGGAACAATCACCAGGCCTGGCCGGAATCTACAATATTGGCGGCGCATCCGACGGCGTGGCTAAAGCGCTCAAGGAAGCAAACCTGGCGCACAAGGTCGTGTTCATCGGTCACGGGCTGACACCCGATACGCGCGCCCTGCTGATCGACGGCACCATGGATGCCGTCATTACACAGAATCCCCAGTCCTCAACCATGAACTGCATTCGCATCTTTGCCAATCTGCGTGATCGACGACCGGTCATGAGCGGGATCGACCCTGTGCAAAGCCAGATCATTTTCCGGGAAAACCTGCCATAATCGCAGCGGCAAATTTATATGCGCCTTCAGCAGTACATAGCGCACCTGCCATTGCCAACCCTTCAGACGGGGACTATACGGCAGGCATGGCGACCAGCGGTTGCGCCGAAGAAGCAGGAACTGGCGTCCTGGCCACATTCATGACCATGGAAAGCAGCGAATAGTAACCATTGATTCCAACAAGGTCCATCACCCCTTGCTCCCCGAACTGCCGCAACGCCCGCTCATAGGTGTGATCGCATACCGACTGATTACGGAACAGCTCGGTCGAGAACGCATACAGTATCGCCTCGTCTTCGCGCAGCGTATCGGGCTGACGGCCGTGCCGAATGGCATCGATGGTTTCTTCGGACACGCCTTCACGCAACGCGATGGGCGCATGAATCGCCCACTCGACTTGCTGAGACCAGTACCGCGAGGTGATCAGGATTGCCAGCTCAGACAGACGCTGCCCCAGGGCGCTGCGATACCGCAGGTACTCGCCCATGCGACTGGCGTGAGCCATGAGTTCCGGACTGCGCATCAAGGGTATGAAGGGCGATAAAAGCCCGCCGCGCGGACCGTTGATAATTTCCTGAGCGTACTGTTTCTGATCGGCGCTCCAGGTTTCTGGCGCAAGAGGGGCAAATCGGTCCGGATACTGGTTCATAATGGCTCTGAATTATAAATAAAGGGAGTTGACGAAAAATAGCCTTTCAACTATACCAATTCCAATATCCCAACAACAGCGCAATCGCCGGTCTTGCGGATTAATCGTAGGAAACGAAAAGCAGCACAGGCCGTTTTTCCGTATTTGACAAATCCGGGTATCAGGCGTTAAGCAGCTTGCGGTACTTTGCCACTTCCTGTTCATAAAGATCGCCACCCTGGGTATCGTTGGTGACCAGCAAGGGGAAATTTTCAATTTCAAGGCGCTGTATCGCCTCGGTTTTCAAGTCTTCATATGCCACAACCTCTGCTTTCCTGATGCAGGCAAACAGGGTAGCAGAAATACCGCCAATGGCCGAGAACGACACAGCGTTAAAATCCATGCAGGCCCGACGAATCTCTTTTGCCCGATTGCCTTTGCCTATTGCTGCCTTGACCCCATGCTCGAATAACTTGGGCGTATAGGGATCCATCCTGTAAGCCGATGTGGGCGCCACCACCCCGATAACATGGTCTGGTTTAGTCGGCCCTGGCCCGCCATAAAAAACCACCTGCCCTTTCAAGTCCACCGGCAGAGTTTTCCCCTGATCAAGTAGCGCAATAAGCCGCTTATGCGCTGCATCACGCGCCATGTAAATTATTCCGCTCAGATAGACTTCATCGCCGACCCT
>DATGQC010000531.1:0-2863 GCA_035304425.1 Advenella sp. | reverse complement strand
ACTGAGCGTTCAGATACGTGACAGGCAATTGGATCGCCAGCCGACGTTACCGCAGCAGACAAGCCCTGGCCACAGACATAGTTCCCGGCTCACTCGCTCCTAGTACATACCCTTAGTCCCACTGGCACAGTTGCCGCGTGGACCCATAGATCACGCCCATCTGGCTCTGTATCTGCCGCTTTATTGCCTGTACATTCGTCTCCCAAAGCAAAAACAATAAAAGTGTCTATACAGGAGACGATTGATGGATATTGATAGTAAAAACCAGCTGCAGCACTCATTAAAGCCGCGGCATATGTCAATGATTGCACTTGGTGGTGTGATCGGAGCCGGACTGTTTGTTGGCAGTTCGGTCGTGGTAAAAAATGCCGGCCCGGCGGCTCTTATTTCATTTCTGATCACTGGCATCCTGATCATTCTGGTCATGCGCATGCTCGGCGAAATGGCGTCCTCGCTGCCGGTTGTCGGCTCGTTCTACGAATACGCGCGCAGCGCTTTTCGCGAACAGCCTGGCAAGGCGGAATTTGCCGGTTTCATGACCGGCTGGATGTATTGGTATTTCTGGGTCATCGTGGTGGCGATCGAAGCGATTGCCGGCGCCAAGCTGATCCAGTTCTGGCTGCCCAATATCCCCTCCTGGGAAATCAGTCTGACGCTGATGGCCGTGCTGACGGTCACCAATCTTTTTTCGGTCAAATCCTATGGGGAATTCGAATTCTGGTTCTCTTCGATCAAGGTGGCCGCGATTGTGGTGTTTCTTTTTCTAAGCGGACTGTTCCTGCTGGGCATGTGGCCCAATCATCAGGCAGTGGGACTGGGTGAAATGCTCAATCATGGCGGCTTCATGCCCAATGGCTGGGGCCCTGTGTTGTCAGGCGCCGTCGCGGCAACGGGCTTTTATTTCGGCGCGGAAATTGTCACCATCGCCGCCGCGGAAACCGCAGATCCGGCCAAATCGGTGGCCAAAGCGACCAATTCGGTGATCAGCCGGGTCCTGTTCTTTTATGTCGGTTCGGTGTTTTTCGTCGTCTGCCTGGTGCCCTGGAACTCCGACGCCATTTCCACTCCTTATGTAAGCGCCTTGCAGGTCATGCAGATCCCCTACGCGCCACATATTATGAATGCCGTCATCTTGGTTGCCGTGCTCTCGTGTCTGAACTCAGGCCTTTATGCCGCTTCCCGCATGATATTTGCACTGACTCGCAACGGTGATGCGCCACAAGCCCTGGCGCGCGTGTCGGAAAACGGCGTGCCGATACGCGCCATTATTTTTTCCACGCTGTTCGGCTACGCCGCCATTGTAGTTTCTTACTATTCGCCCGACGGCATCTTCCCGTTTCTCGTCGAATCTTATGGCACGGTGGCATTGGTGGTCTATATTCTGATTGCCATTTCCCACATCAGGCTGCGCAGAAGAATGGAACAGAATTGCCCCGAACGCATCCGGGTTCGCATGTGGTGTTTCCCCTATCTGAGTTATCTGGCCATCGCCGGCATGCTCAGCATCCTGGGCGCCATGGCGTTTTTACCTGAGCAGAAAAAAGCGTTCTGGTTCGGTCTGACCAGCCTGTTCATCTGCGCCCTGGCTTTCCTGCTGTCCAGATACTGGCGCAAGGAAAAAGCCTTTGAACCCGATGTCACGCGCGGTGTGCTGGAGCGCTAGTCCAATCCGCCAGGACCCAGGTCCGATATCTCAGTGATCCCTGCCTGATCAATCCTGTGCTTACGCAGCCCGACCCGACATTGGGGTCGGGCTGTCGGGACCACGCCCCATCAGATCGTTACTGAACGCCCAGCCCTGGCAGATTGCCGGCAGCGGCGAGCGATCACGTGGTTTTACCCGCACGATTTTAAACTGCCTTGCTTCAATCTCGCAGACCGTTCCGCTGCGACCCGTTACACCGTCCCGAAAATGCCGGCGCCGCAGCGGACCGCATAACCACAGCGAATCCCCCTGGCGCATAGACCAGGCCACCAGTTCCGCCTCGGTTGCATACAAGACGGCGTCATGCTGTTCGCTGCATATGATTACTTCGTTTGTACAGCTGTCACGCTGCTCGCTGCGGGTTTCAAGTGTGATGCGCAACACCGCGGTGCCATCGGGAAAATAGCGCAAACACGGATCGGCAAGCAGATCACCCAACACCGTCATTTCATTAAGATAGCCTTGCATCGCGCGCTCCAGAGTGTCACAAGCAAAAGGGCGGCCCGGCGCCGCCCCTGTGCACTGCGGGCTCAACGCCGATCAGGCGCATAAAGCGCGCATCAGCCAGCCCCTTGCCCACAGACAACTATTTCTTCAGAATGGCCTTGGTAATGGTGTCGGTGTTGTACTGCATCATCTTCAAATACGTCGAGGCCGGCTCATCCGGGCCGGATAAGGCATCCGAATACAGCTTGCCGCCCACAACCACATTGCCTTCCGAGGCAATCTGCTTGATCAGGGCCGGATTACTGATGTTTTCCATGAACACCGCGGATCCTTTGTCTTCCCGGATCTGTCGGATAATCGCAGCAACATCCGCGGCAGTGGCTTCCGTCGCCGAAGAGGTGCCTTCAGGCGCCAGCAACGTCAGACCATACGCCGCGCCCAGATAGCCGAAGGCGTCATGCGAGGTGATCAGCGTGCGTTTATCCTTGGGCAATGCAGCGAACGCCGCCTTAACAGACTCATGCAGCGCCTGCAGCTTTTGCGTATACGCACTGGCGTTCGCCTTGTATGCCTGGCACCCGGCACTGTCGACCTTGCATAAAGCGTCAGCAATATTTTTTACATAAATCATGGCGTTGGGCACCGATTGCCAGGCGTGAGGGTCATACTCGCCATGATGATGCTCATCACCGTGATCGTGGCCGTGATCAT
>DATGQC010000530.1:0-2213 GCA_035304425.1 Advenella sp. | reverse complement strand
GTGACCACCCTGAATCCCGATTATCCGCTACTGCGCTTTGGCACCGGAGATCTGTCGGCGATCATGCCAGGGCATTCGTCCTGCGGCCGCACCAACAAGCGGATTCGCGGCTGGCTGGGGCGTGCCGATCAGACCACCAAGGTGCGCGGCATGTTTGTGCACCCGGAACAAGTGGCCAGAGTCGTCGCCCGCTTTGAGCAGATCCACAAGGCCAGGCTGGTCGTTTCTGGTGAAACCGGGCGTGATGATATGACCCTGTTTGTGGAAGTGGACGGCGCGCCGGCCGCGGGCCTCGAGGAAAAATTGGGCAATGTGGTCCGCGAGGAAACCAAGTTGCGCGCAACGATTGTCTTTGTCGGGGTCGGCGAACTGGCCAATGACGGCAAAGTCATTGAAGACAGTCGCTCTTACGAATAAAAAAGCACTGGAGCCCGCCTCAGAACGGCGGGTTCTGCAGCGCCCGCAACAGGGTTTGTTCAAAGTCGGTCACGGGCTGGCCCAGGAGCGCCGTCACCGAGGTGGTTTTTTCCGGCAGATAGCGTACCGGGCTATGTAACGCCGCTTCAAAACGGTTTGCCATGTCGGTCAATGCGGTGCTGTCGGCATTCACCAGAATCACCGCATGGGACAGCACGGAAAAAGCGGGCCTGCCTGCTGTCGTTTCCGGTGTTTTGTTGCGGCGCCAGTACTGCGCTGTGCCGGCGATTTTTTTACCGGCAACCGCCAGATTGAACCGGCCATCGCAGAACGAACCCTGCACCGGTTCAGGCGTGGCGTAAATGCCATACACAGCCAGCACACGGGCAATGAGTTCACACAGGCCGAGGTAATGGGTGTCGACCTGTTGTAGCGGATATGTGGCCTGGACCGGATAGGCCAGATGTAAATTGATCACCCCGGCCGCCTGCGGCACCACGCCACCGCCGGAAAGGCGCACGTCTACGGGCAGGCCCGTTGCCGCCAACTGCCTGCTGGCCGCCTCAAAGTGCGGGTTGCGCTGATAACTACGCGGTACGCTGATCCCCTGGCCGGCCTGATGGATGACCGCAAGGCGCTGTTCCTGTTGGTCGACGTGATCGAGCAACTGCATTTCGCTGTCCCGACGGCTGCGCCCGTCTGCAAAAATGGTTCTGGCCGGAAGCGTGAGAAAGGGCGGATTCATGTTGCGGGCAGTCCTGTGGCGGCAAGCGTTGAGCTATTTTACGGGAAGACTGACGTGGCCGATACCGGGTAGCCACCGCCGGGCAGGCATGGGTTGCCGGGAATCTGCACGCGTATCGCCGGTGATTGGCGAGGCGCTCGCTGATTGATGAGGACGAGTGCTGCGCCCGTGGCGCGCCACGGTTCAGGCAAGCCTGCTTCAGCGTCGGCAACGGCCTTTGCGGGACTGCGTTCGGCCGTTCCTGCTCAATCAGGCCTCTGCCTGTTCCTTGGCCTGCTTTTTCAGTTTGGTTTTGATGCGACTTTGCTTTAAAGGCGACAGATATTCCACGAATACCTTGCCCAGCAGGTGATCCAGTTCGTGCTGGACGCATACCGCCAACAGGCCTTCTGCGTCAAATTCGTAGGTTTCTCCGTGCTCGTTGAGCGCGCGTACGCGAATACTGGCCGAACGCTCAACCTTGTCGTACACCCCGGGCACCGACAGGCAGCCTTCTTCATATACTTGTTTATCGTCGCTTTTCCAGATGATTTCCGGATTGATGAGCGCCAGCAGGTCGTCGCCTTCTTCGGAGACGTCGATGACCACCACGCGTTCATGCACATTGACCTGGGTCGCGGCCAGCCCTACGCCTGGCGCTGCATACATGGTTTCAGCCATATCGCGCACCAGCTGGCGGATGCGGTCGTCGACCTGGGCTACCGGTTTTGCGACCGTGTGCAGCCGGGGATCGGGAAATTGAAGAATAGGTAAGAGTGCCATGGCCAATATTATAATTGAAATCAACGCTGCTTGGGGTGCGCAACCCGCCGGTCACTTCTGGCGCAGCGGGCCACCCTGCATGATAAATCGGAATCCTGGGGATGCCGCAGAAAAATCATCATTATCCTGCAGCTATATTCCTATAATAGGGTGTTTTTTCATAAATTCAAGCGGATAAATATGGCAATGTCGGATGAAGAGCAGTACGCGTGGATTCGTCTCACGCTGGAGCCCGGGATCGGTCCGGTCACTGCGCGTCATCTGCTGGTTGCCTTTGGACTGCCTCAGG
>DATGQC010000529.1:0-8115 GCA_035304425.1 Advenella sp. | reverse complement strand
ACGCTGTAAAAAGGAGAGGGCATTGAATGACGCTATCAGGCTTAACGGCGCCTGTCATTGTGGTGCAGTCCGGTTTACCGTATTAACCAAAAGCGGGTTGCGCGATGTCAGACGCTGCAATTGTTCCTATTGTGCGATGAGAGGGGCTGTTGTAGTGACGGCTGACCTGGGCGATATTGCCTACGAGTCAGGCGGCCACTGGCTTACGCGCTATCAGTTCAACACCATGACAGCAGAGCACTATTTTTGCTCGCGCTGCGGCATCTATACGCACCATCGACGACGCTCGAATCCCTCGCAAATCAGTGTGAACGTGGCATGTCTGGCAGGCGTCAGTCCATTTGATTTTCCCTCTGTGCCTGTTGAAGAAGGGATCAGCCATCCGCTGGACGATCCGGCTGCCGCGCAGCTGGCCGGTACGCTGAACTATGTCGCAGCACGCAGCAAAGACTGAGTTCCCCGGACCTGGTTTCGCAAGCATAGCAGGGACAACAGCCCTGTCATGCCACGTATCGTATCGGGACGCCTGTCTTTGCATCTTAACGTGTTTGAACCGTTTGGCATTGCGATGCGTCTCTGCGCCATCGTGCATGGCGGCATGTGTAAAAACGGCTCAATCGGACGCTGCGAGCGCCCCGGTTATGCTCCAGAGCGCGTGCGCATATGCCCGTCGCTTTTGTTCCCATGCCTTCGGTGGCTGCGCCTGCACGCTGCAGTACGAATGTATTGCGGTTACATACGTTTGTTAAGCGTATGTAACAAAGCCTTGTCCTGGTCAATGAACCGGTTAGCATAAAGCGTGGTTTTTCATTGGGTCGCAGTAGCGCCATGCAAGGAGCAATCTATGAATCCGGACGATAACGACGTTCAATGGGAACAGGTCAAGGACGCGCTGAAAGAACGATGGAGCGATTTGTCCGATGACGACATTGCCGACGTTGACGGCGATGCGCAGAGAATGTGCGGGGTATTACAGGAGAAGTATGGTCTGACGCGAGCGCAGGCTGAACAGGAGGTGGACAATTTCTGGGCCCGGCACAATCTGTCATAAATGACACTTGAAATAAGTGGACGGCGGCGACAAGACTGCGTACCGGTGCTGAAACAAGCTGGCTCAACATCGTCGGATCGCGTCTGCCGATACGCGCCGAACCTCTGGCGCTCGCAAGACCGTGCTTGCCGGGAACGGGGCATGTTTGCGGGCATCCCGCAAGGCCGCTGGATTTATGCTCAAGTCCTGTGATGTAATAGCGGTCTGTTACAGGAGGGGCGCTTAGAATGTCGGTGTTACACAATGGTTTGCGTGGGGTCCGGGCCGGTGTGCCTGTACTGCTCGGTTATGTGCCGGTGGCCATGGCATACGGGATCGCGGCCAAGGGCGTCGGCCTGTCGTTCTGGGAAACCGTGCTGATCTCGGTGTTTGTCTACGCCGGGGCCTCGCAGTTTTTCATTCTGGCTGCTATCAAACTGGGTACGCCGCTACCCGGTATCGTTGCCATGGTTTCATTGCTCAACGCGCGCCATCTGCTCTACGGTCCGCTCATTGCCAAATGGCTGCCGCCAGCCTTGCGCAAGCGTTTGCAGGCTGCATTTTTACTCACAGATGAAGTGTTCGCCACCGCGTTTCATGGAATGGGGCATCAGCCGGTCAACGCGCAATTTGCCTGGTATATGGGCGTGGGTCTGACCGCATGGCTGTCCTGGATTGGTGGAACGGTCATCGGGCTGCTCGCCGGATCCGGTCTCACAGCACAGTTTCCGCAGGTTGATCAGATATTGCGCTTTGCTCTGGTGGCTTTATTTTGTTCGCTGGCACTGCTCAGCGTGAAGCGACCCATGCTGCGCGCGTTGTTGATTGCGTCTGTGGTTACCTTGCTGTGTCTGATCTATGCCGGGGCAACGCCTGCCATCCTGGCGGGTACGGTCAGCGCCTGGTTGTGTTTTGTTCCCGGCGATCACGTGAGCAGCGATGGCGGCGCAAAGCAACAAGACATGGCTGGAGAATCTCATGGGGCAGACTGAATTCTGGCTGGCCATTGTCGTTATGGCCGTAGTGACCTGGCTCAGCCGTGCATTGCCCTTTGTGCTGATGCGCAAATCGACCATTTTTGGCCGCCTGGCGTCGGGGCGGTTTGCTATCCTGGGGCCGGCGTTGCTGGTGTCCATGACGGTTGTGGTGGTGTATTCGGATTTGCAGCAGGCCACCAGCGCAACCGGCGTGCTAAGCTATTTTTGTGGCCTGGTCGCCGCAGGCGCGTGCGCCAGACTTACGCGCAATGCGGGGTTTGCGGTGCTGGCCGGGATGGCGGCCTATGGGGCCGCGCTTGTGGTGCTGCCGGCATAAATCCGCCGGATGCGCATTGGACGCCTTGCCCTAAACTACCGCGTAGGCGGCGAGCCTACAGCAGAAAGGGTCGGCCCGTGACCTGTGTGGATGGAACCGCCATGTCCTGTCTGGCCATGATCCCGGCCTCGTAACCCATGCGTCCGGCCCGTACGGCCAGATTAAATGCTTCAGCCATTTTTACCGGATCGTGGGCCTGGGACACAGCCGAGTTGAGCAGGACGGCATCGTAGCCCATTTGCATGGCTTGCACGGCGTCCATGGGCGAGCCAATGCCGGCGTCCACAATAAGCGGCACATCCGGCAGGCGCGCACGCAGGATGCGCAGCCCATGCGGGTTTGTCAGACCTTGCCCGGAGCCGATCGGCGCCCCCCAGGGCATCAGCAGCCGGCAGCCCACATCCAGCAGCCGGCGGCAGGTGACCAGATCGTCGGTGCAATAAGGAAACACTTCAAAGCCGTCTTTGGTCAGTTCTTCGGCGGCACGAATCAATTCGATCGGATCAGGCTGCAGCGTGTAGTCGTCGCCGATCACTTCCAGTTTGATCCAGTGCGTGCCAAAAATTTCCCGCGCCATTTGCGCCAGCGTAATCGCTTCACGACCCGTTTTGCAGCCGGCGGTATTGGGCAGCAGATGCAGGCCGGAGTCTTTGAGCATCTGGAAAAAGGAGTTGTCCAGCGCCGCACCGGCGCCGCCGGAAGCCGAAGGCGTAAGCTGCCGCTTGAGTCCGACGGTAATGACCGCAGCACCCGAGGCAGTGATGGCGTCTTGCAATACTTTGGGCGACGGGTAGCCCGCAGTGCCCAGAAAGAAGCGGCTCTCCAGCAAGGTGTCTGCAATGGCAAATGGTTTCATAATCGTGATGCGGGCGGTTTAACCGCCAGTGATAGGGCTGAAAGTAAATACCTGGTCGCCGTCGGACAATACGGTATCGCCGCGCTTGGGTCGGGGAATAAAAACCTCATTGATCGCAGTGGCAATGGCGGCGGGATCATCCGGCTGGCCGGCAGTGCTTTGCAGGTGCGTAATCAGCTGGGCCAGGGTGGTGCCGCTGGCGATGTCGTGTGTCGTTCCGTTGACGGAAATGTGAATAGTGCTCATGCCGTTTGAATCAGATTGAAATCGGGTTCAAATATTGATTGTAGGGCCTTTTCCACAACGGCGGGTGCAATCAGCCAGCCATGGCGGAACAATCCGTTGATGCGGGTCAGGCCCGCTTCGTGCTCAATACGGGGCAGATTATCCAGCAGAGCAGGCCGCAAATTGACTTCTGTGTGGATCAGGCGTGCTTCGGCCAGTTCGGGCAGCACACTGTGCGCGGCTGTGAGCAGCTCCACCGTGCTGCGCAGCGAAACCGGCGAACGGTCTTCGCTTTCGATTTCGCTGGCGCCCACCACGACCGTATCGGGCGCGCGCGGCACGATATATACACGGTAACGCGGATGCAGCAGACGAACGGGCCGGCCAAGCGTCAGACCACTGGCCTGCAGCCAGAAAATCTCGCCGCGTACGCCTCGTACATTGCGGCAGTTGAGTTGATGACTATTGGCGTGCGGCCGCTCCCGGGCGCCGGTGCCGCGGACATCGAACACCCAGTCGAAACCATGTATGCCTTGCGTCGTCTGCAACTGTCCGGGTTTCAGGCTGACCACGGGGCTTCCCCAGTGCCACGTGGTGTTGTCGGCAGATTCGGCCAGCGCCTGCATGGCCTGGACAGTATGGATCTGTCCTTCTCCTTCCAGCATCCAGGCGTGGCTGGGGCCCTGGATTGATGGCTCCAGCGACTGCAGTTGTTCACGGCTGAGCATGCGCGGGCGCGCATGTTGCGGCGCTTTTGCCTCCAGCAGCGACGTCAGCCGTGTTGCCGCCCCTTCGTCACCGCGATGCGCAACCAGCAGGCTGCCTCGTACATGAAATTGTACCGGCTGGCACAGCGTCGGCGCCAGGGCTGACCATAGCTCGATCGAGCGCAAACCCATGTCGAATACGTCGGTATCGCCGCTTTCGAGTTCGGCGATGGGACTGAGCATGCCGGCGGCAGTCCAGCCTGCGGCCACGCGTGCCTGCGCGGATGAGGCTGCGTCAAATACGGAAACCTGGTGTCCCTGGCGTGAGAGCACCAGAGCGAGAATGCGCCCCAACAGCCCGGCGCCGGCAATGCCAATATTCATGGTGTGATTCGCTTGCAGGCCTATCGGCCCTGTGATGTTCGATTCGATGCAACAGTATATCGCTGTCCTTGCCTGGCGCAAGGGCAATGGCGATCTGGTACCGTCATTGCGCAGCATCTGGATCCAGGATACCACGACCGAAAGCACGTTAAGCACAGCCGGCTAACCGGCTGCGGCGCCTATCTGCCCAGCTTTTGCTGCAGGGCCGGGCCATATTGCAGGGCCACCGATGTCAGGTCATTTACAATGGTGGTGGCGCAGCTGCCGCTGGACTCGGACAGGCAGACACGGATGTGTTGCTGGATATTGAGCCAGGGATTGATGGGCGAGGCGGCGTTGACAATGTCCACATTTTCCGCAATGGCGGTAAAGCGGCCTTCGCGCGTGGGGTCTGCGCTTTGCAGATTCAGGCGGGCGACTGCCCGATTCATATCGTTGACCAGGGTGAGCGTGGGCGAGCTGGCGATCTGGTTGCGGATTTGCGCCGTGATGTAGGTCCCGATCGGATCATTGGGCGTATTGCCAAAAACGTACACCGGGATTTTAGCCAGCGCAGATTGCGCAGCAACGGCAAGCAGGCAGCCAACGGCCCCTGTCAGCATATGTGTGATTTTCATATCGAACTCTCCGTAGCGGTATAACGATTATAATAGCCTTTTATATCCGTGCCGGACAGCGAACCCAGGATCGCTGCGGCTTAAACCTTTGTCAGTTAATTACCGGCTTTTATTTTTGTGTCTCATATCTAGTGTCTGATCCCACCACCCCGCTGTCTGTCCTGAAACGTGTTTTTGGTTACGATTCCTTTCGTGGCGAGCAGCAGGCCATTGTCGAACACCTGGTCGCTGGTCATGATGCGCTGGTGCTGATGCCAACCGGCGCAGGCAAGTCGCTGTGCTATCAGGTGCCTGCGCTTATCCGCCCGGGCACTGCCATCGTGGTGTCGCCGCTTATTGCATTGATGCAGGACCAGGTTGATGCCCTGCGCGAGCTGGGCGCACGTGCGGCATTTCTCAATTCCAGCCAGGAATGGGAGACCATACGTGAAGTGGAGAACGCGTTTGCCCGGGGCGAACTGGATTTTCTCTATATTGCCCCCGAGCGTCTGCTGACCGACCGCTGCATGCGCCTGCTGGAACGGGGCCGCATTGCCCTGTTTGCGATTGATGAAGCGCATTGCGTTTCGCAATGGGGCCATGATTTTCGTCCCGAATACCTGGGCCTGTCCCGTTTGCACGAACAGTGGCCAGCGGTGCCGCGCATTGCGCTAACGGCCACCGCGACGCCGCAGACCCGCGATGAAATAGCGCAGCGACTGGGTCTGACGCAGGCGCGGCACTTCGTGGCAGGGTTTGACCGTCCCAATATCAGATATGTCATCGTCGAAAAAAACGACGTGCGCCGTCAGCTATTGGGCTTTATCCGTGAGGAACATGCGGGTGATTCGGGTATCGTGTATTGCCTGTCGCGCAACAAAACCGAAGATACGGCCGAGTTTCTGTGTCGGGAAGGCATCGACGCGATGGCCTATCATGCGGGCTTGCCGGCCGAATTGCGGGCGCAGCGACAAGCCCGCTTCCTGCGGGACGACGGTGTGGTCATGGTAGCCACGATTGCATTTGGCATGGGCATCAATAAGCCTGATGTGCGTTTTGTAGCGCATATCGATCTGCCCAAGTCTGTCGAAGGCTATTATCAGGAAACCGGCAGGGCAGGCCGCGACGGCTTGCCGGCCACCGCCTGGATGGCCTATGGGCTGCAGGACGTGGTGCAGCAACGCAAGATGATTGACGACTCCACGGGCGATGAGTTTTTCAAGCGTCGCTCCGGGGCGCAACTGGATGGCATGCTGGCCCTGTGCGAAACCGTGCAGTGCCGGCGCACCCGCCTGCTGGCTTATTTCGGACAGCAGTCAGAACCCTGCGGCAATTGCGATGTCTGCCTGACTCCGCCGCAAACCTGGGATGGTACGGTGGCAGCCCAGAAAATTCTGTCTGCCATTTATCGCCTGCATCGCGAACGTGATCAGCGCTATGGGGCAGGGCATCTGATCGATATTCTGCGTGGTAAGCGCACAGATAAGGTGGCGCAGCATTCACATGACACCTTGTCCGTCTTCGGTATTGGTCAGGATATTTCAGAGCAGGGCTGGCGCAGTGTACTGCGCCAACTGATGGCGGCCAACGTTGTTACGGTCGATGGCGACGGTTACGGGACGTTGGCGTTGACCGAAAGGAGCCGCAGCGTGCTCAAGGGCGAGCAGGTGCTGATGATGCGCAAGGAATCTGCCCGTGCTGCGGCGCGATCGCGCAATATCATGCCGCGCGGCAAACGCGAAGTCCGCGTGTTGTCGGCGGCCGCGCAAGCACGATTTGAAAGCTTGCGACAATGGCGGCGCGACATTGCCAAGGAGCACGGCGTGCCGGCCTATGTGATTTTCAAGGACGATACCCTGGCGCAGATTGCCGAGCTGGAGCCCAGCACGCTGGCCGATCTGGCTGCCGTCAACGGCGTCGGGCAACACAAGCTGGATACGTATGGCGAGGCGATACTGACGTTTCTGGACGAACTGGAATAAAAACGCTTTTACCTGACGCTGGCGCGTGCAATTGCATGCGCCTGTTAAGGTAAAAAAACCACTCTCAAGGTTCGAATCCGGTATCATCGGACAAGCTCGTCAGCGCTGCAAGGCGTTGTGTCAATAATTCGGACAACACAGTCAATTCACATGCGTATTTTTTTCCGATTTCTATTGGCTTTTGCCGCAGTGGCTGCCGCTTGCGGTGTTCATGCGAAACAGTTGGCCTTGAGCTTTGACGATGGCCTGAATCCGGAAACAAACCCGGACGCGGTCGCGATTAACCAGGCATTGCTTTCTCAGTTACGAGCGTTAAATATTCATGCAATCATTTACCCAAGCCTGATTAAATTGGGAGGCAATGCCGGGCTGCAATTGGTTGCGCAGTGGGGGACGCAAGGCCATGCGATCGGCAACCATAGCGAACGACACTTGAATCTGAATAAAAAAGACGTGAGTGCAGCAGACTATATGGCCGACATCGCTGGCGCCGAACGCCAATTGCAAACTCTGCCTGGCTGGACAGCTCGCTACCGGTTTCCATTTTTGAAAGAAGGCGACACCAGGCAAAAGCGCGACACTGTGCGCCAATGGCTGAACGGCCGGGGCTATCGATCCGGTGCTGTAAGTATTGATGCCAGTGACTGGTTTTACAATATGCGATATCTGGCGTATGAAAAGGCAGGCAAAACGGCCAGCCTTGCACGCTTGAAAAAAGCCTACATCAGGCACTTGCTTGATCGTGCAGATTACTATGATGGTCTGGGGAAAAAGACACTGGGCTATTCGCCCAAACATGTGATCCTGCTGCATACGAATAAACTCAATGCTGAATCGCTTGGCGATATTATCTCGGCATTCAAGGCGCACGGCTGGAAATGGATTGATGCAGAAAATGCCTATGCCGACCCGCTTTACAGGCGTCAGCCGGATGTCATTCCTGCAGGAGAAAGCATTATTTGGTCAATTGCCAAACAGACCGGCAACACGACGCTCAGATACCCGGCCGAAGATGCACCCT
>DATGQC010000528.1:0-2719 GCA_035304425.1 Advenella sp. | reverse complement strand
GGTTTAAACTATTCATAAAGCCTGGAAAACAGAGTTTCATCAACCCGTCATAAAAAGGAGCCATATCACTCTCATTTTTTTACCGACGCCACGCCTCGTTCCGGCGTCTGCCTATTCAACTTTCAAAAGGAGCACACTATGAATCTTAATATCAGTGGCCATCATGTGGATATTACCCCTGCCATT
Organism: Advenella sp.; assembly: GCA_035304425.1. Lineage (GTDB taxonomy): Bacteria > Pseudomonadota > Gammaproteobacteria > Burkholderiales > Burkholderiaceae_B > Advenella. Next base: position 2,533 of record DATGQC010000528.1, on the reverse strand, counting down.
AAAGAATACGTAGTGACCAAGTTTGCCAAAGTCCTCAGGCACTTCGATCATGTGATAGATACCCAGGTTATCCTGTCCAGGGAGCCGCTCAAGCACAGCGCAGAAGTCACGCTGCGCGTACCGGGCAAAGACATCCATTGCGAGGTGACAGACGAAAACCTGTATGCGGCCATTGATTTGCTTTCGGACAAAACCGACAGACAAGTCATCAAATACAAAACGAAAGCGTCAAACCACTCCAATGAATCGGCAAAAAGAATGAGTTTCGGCTAGATACGTTGTACTTTTTTCCCGTTTTTAGCCCAAACCCGGCCGGATGGCCGGGTTTTAGCTTACCCTTCTATTTCTTATTGTAAGATCATCCTATAATTGCGGCATGAATCAACTATCCCGTATCCTTCCGCAGGAAAATATCCTGCTGGATGTCAATGTCACCAGCAAAAAGCGCGCCTTCGAACAGGCTGCGCTGCTGTTCGAGAATAATCAGGGCATTGCTCGCTCCACGGTTTTCGACAGCCTGTTCTCGCGTGAGCGACTGGGCTCCACTGCATTGGGTCATGGTGTAGCGGTGCCGCATGGCCGCATCGCCAACCTGAAACAGGCGGTCGCGGCCGTCATGCGGTTGAGCACGGCCATCCCGTTCGACGCCCCTGATGGACAGCACGTGCAACTGCTGGTCATCCTGCTGGTACCTGAAAGCGCCACCCAGCAGCATCTGGAAATACTGGCTGAACTGGCACAATTGCTCTCCAGCGCAGAAACCCGCAAGCAATTGCTGGGCAGCCCCAACGCAGAAGGTATTCATCAACTGCTGGCCCATTCCGCCGGCAATTAACCGGGGGCACGTTTATGCTCAGCATTCAGGATCTGGCGGCAGACAATGACGAAACGCTGCGTTTCACCTGGATCGCCGGCAAGGAAGGCCGCACCCGCCATATCCAGGACTCGGCTGCCAATACCTCCGCGGCAGACCTGATCGGGCACCTGAACGTTGTCCACCCTTCACGGATCCAGGTATTCGGCAAGGAAGAACTGATTTTCTATAACCGCATTTCCGCCGTTCAGCGTGAAAAAATCCTGATCGAACTGGCTGAAGGCGGTGTTCCTGCCATGATTCTGGCCGAAGGACTGGACTCTCCGGCCGATCTGGTCGGTTTTTGCGCCCGCAGCAGAATTCCCCTGCTTTCCACACCGGTGGATGCCGCGCATCTTATTGACGTGCTGCGCATCTATCTGAATAAGCGGTTTGCCCCTAAAACTACGGTACATGGCGTTTTCATGGACGTGCTGGGGCTTGGCGTGCTGATTACGGGCGAGTCCGGCCTGGGCAAGAGCGAGCTCGCGCTTGAGTTGATCTCCCGCGGGCACGGTCTGGTGGCGGACGACGCCGTCGATTTTTCCCGCACCTCGCCCACGCTGATCGAAGGCCAGTGCCCCGACCTGCTGCGCAATATGCTTGAAGTGCGCGGACTGGGACTGCTGGATATCCGCACCATTTTCGGAGAAACGTCAGTGCGCCGGAAAATGCGCCTGAAGCTGATCGTGCATCTGGTGCGCGCCAACAGCGAAAAGTTCGAGCGTCTGCCGATTCAGGACCAGACCCAGGACTTGCTGGGCATTCCGATCCGCCGCGTCATGCTACAGGTGGCAGCAGGCCGCAATCTGGCCGTTCTGGTGGAGGCCGCCGTGCGCAACACCATCCTCAAATTGCGCGGGATTGACACCCTTGGCGAATTCATGGAGCGGCAGGCGGCCGCTATCATGGAAAACAGCAACCTCTGAAACGGCCCGCGCAGGGCCCAATACCGGTCCTTGCCCGGTGCAGGAGCGCCCTGCAGCGGGCGCAAGACAAGAGACGAAACACCGGCTTTACCGAACCAAATCCCCGCCAGAAGCCAATCTGTTATATTTTGTCACCAGCCTATGGTTAAATAGGGTGAAGAGACATAGATTTCGGCCGCTACGACTGTACAAGAACGAACGAAAAGGCCATTTTTCCGACCATCCATACGTTTTGTCCAGGATTAATACCCATTATGCTTCATGTTGTACTTATCACCGGCATTTCAGGATCAGGAAAATCCGTTGCATTGCGCCAGCTCGAAGACCTCGGATACGCCTGTATCGATAACCTGCCCGTCAGCCTGCTGCACGACCTGGTGGCCAACGCCCGGGAAAACCGCCTCAAGTCGGTAGCTGTTGCAATTGATGTCAGAACACCGGGCGAACTGGCCGGTCTGCCAGGGGTCATTACGGCCCTTCGCAGCATGGGCCTACCCATGCAAGTCATCTTTCTGGACTCCGATGACGAGACCCTGATTCATCGTTATTCCGAGTCGCGCCGCAAGCATCCGCTAAGCAACCGGATGCGCGAAACCACAGGAATTACGCCGTCTCTGGAGGATTGCATCACACACGAGCGCAATCTTCTGGCGCCGTTGCGAGAACAGGAACACGTGATCGATACCTCGGGTCTGACACCCGGGCAATTGCGCGCATGGGTCAAAGATATCGTCGATCATGAAGAGCCGGA
>DATGQC010000527.1:0-5223 GCA_035304425.1 Advenella sp. | reverse complement strand
ATCGACATCCGCAAGCTGTACAGCCAGACCGACATGTTTACCTACGATCCCGGCTTCATGTCTACAGCGGCCTGCGAATCCAAGATCACCTATATTGATGGTGAAAAAGGCGAATTGCTGTACCGTGGATACCCTATAGAGCAATTGGCAGTCAATTGCAGCTTCCTGGATATCTGCTATCTGATCCTGAATGGCGAATTGCCCAACTCAGCGCAGAAAGAAGACTTTGACCAGACAGTAACGCATCACACGATGGTCAACGAACAGCTGCATTTTTTCCTGCGCGGCTTTCGCCGTGACGCCCATCCGATGGCTGTGCTGACCGGACTGGTTGGCGCGCTGTCTGCGTTCTACCACGATTCTACGGACATTACCAATCCTGAGCACCGTCACATTTCGGCGATTCGCCTGATTGCGAAAATGCCGACGCTGGTGGCGATGGCCTATAAATACTCTTTGGGCCAGCCTTATATCTATCCGCAGAACAACCTGTCCTACACGGGTAACTTCCTGCGCATGATGTTCGCGACGCCTTGCGAAGAATATAAAGTCAACGATGTGGTAGAGCGTGCGCTTGACCGCATTTTCATTCTGCATGCCGATCACGAGCAGAATGCGTCTACATCGACCGTGCGGCTTTGCGGTTCTTCAGGCACCGATCCGTTTGCGGCGATTGCTGCCGGCGTAGCTTGCCTGTGGGGTCCTGCTCATGGCGGCGCCAACGAAGCCTGCCTGAACATGCTGGAAAATCTGCAAGCCAATGGCGGTATCGACAAAGTTGGCGAGTTCATGGAAAAAGTGAAGGACAAAAACTCGGGTGTACGCCTGATGGGTTTTGGTCATCGCGTATACAAGAACTACGATCCTCGCGCCAAACTGATGCAGGAAACCTGCAAGGAAGTGCTCGAATCGCTGGGTCTGGAAGACGATCCATTGTTCAAGCTGGCAATGGAAGTGGAACGTATCGCCCTGGAAGATCCTTACTTCGTCGAGCGCAAGCTGTACCCGAACGTCGACTTCTACTCAGGTATCGTACAGCGCGCCATTGGTATTCCAACGTCGCTGTTCACCGCGATTTTCGCGCTGGCTCGTACAGTGGGCTGGATCGCGCAGTGGAATGAAATGTTGTCTGATCCTGACTACAAAATCGGTCGCCCACGCCAGTTGTATACCGGCTACTCGGCTCGTGAAGTTGGCACGATCGAGACTCGCAAATAAGTTTCGGCACGGCTTGCCGGCATAAAAAAACCGCAGACTGTTAACAGTCTGCGGTTTTTTTTGTGCCTGTAGCGATCGTGGCGGCGCTACCGCGAGATGCAGCAGCGCCGTCTTTGCATCAGTTATTGTACGGGCTGTTCATGCTGAAACGCCCGGCGCCACCCAGGAACACGGCCACAGCGGTAAACAGGAAAAAGTACTGCGCTTCCAGCCGCAAGCCGCCGTTGCCCGTGAGCATGGCCAGTTGGCCGCTGTGTGCGAGCGCGATGGCGACCACCATATTGATAATGACCAGGACCGCAGCCACCCGGGTGTACAGTCCAACAATAAGCAGGATCGGCGCAATGACTTCGCCCACATATACCCCATAGGCCAGCAGGCCAGGCAGGCCGCTTGAGGCGACCATACTGCTGATGCCGCCGATGCCATGCTGTACCTTGAAGATGCCGTGCATCAGCAGGAGAATGCCCAGCGTCAGGCGCAATACCAGTTTTGACAGATCATCCGAGCGCATTATTTGGACTCCCCGAGTGTATCAACGACGGCCAGCGCGGTCATATTGACAATGCGCCTTGTGGTCGTGCTGGTGGTCAGGATATGAACCGGCTTGGCTGCGCCCAGCAGGATCGGACCCATGGCAATACCATGGCTGCCGGTCATTTTCAACATGTTGTAGGTGATATTGCCGGTATCCAGATTCGGCATGATCAGCAGATTGGCGCGACCGGTCAGGGTGGAGTCTGGATAGGCATCAAGGCGGATGCGCTCGGACAGGGCCGCGTCGGCGTGCATTTCGCCGTCCACTTCAAGGTCGGGGCGGCGGGCCGCGATCAGGCGACGGGCCGAGCGCATTTTGCTTGACGACTCGGATGGGCTGCTGCCGAAATTGGAATGCGACAGCAGGGCGATCTTGGGCTGGATGCCAAAACGGATCATTTCATCTGCCGCCTGAATCGTGATGTCGGCGATTTGTTCGTCGGTCGGATTTTCGTTGACGTGCGTGTCGCAGATAAACAGTGTCTGATCCGGCAGAAGCAGCACATTCATGGCTGCGTAGGTGGTAACGCCTGGCTTCAGGCCAATGACTTCGGATACATACTTAAGCTGGTTATCAAAGCGGCTGCTGACCCCGCAGATCATGGCGTCGGCATCGCCTCGCTCGATAAGCAGAACGCCGATCAGTGTATTGTGCTTGCGCACCATGGCTTTGGCCACATTGGGTGTGATGCCGTCGCGACCCTTGAGCTTGTAGTAAGCCGTCCAGGTTTCGGTAAAGCGATCGTCGTCTTCAGGGTTAACGACTTCCATGTTGGTGCCGGCCGCCAGGCGCAGCCCCAGTTTCTTGACGCGCATCTCGATCACGGCAGGGCGACCGATCAGAATCGGATAGGCCAGCTGTTCGTCGATCACCGTCTGGGCGGCGCGCAATACGCGCTCGTCTTCGCCATCGGCATAGACTACGCGTTTTGGCGGGGTGGTGCGGGCCTGTTTGAACAGCGGACGCATCAACGGGCCTGAACGGTATACAAAGCCCAGCAGTTGCTGGCGGTAGGCATCCATGTCTTCGATCGGACGGGTTGCGACGCCTGAGTCCATGGCCGCCTTGGCAATGGCCGGGGCGATCTGCACGATCAACCGGGGGTCAAAAGGCTTCGGAATGATGTATTCGGGGCCAAAGCTCAGATCCTGTCCTTCGTATGCCAGCGCCACCTCATCGCTAGGTTCGGCCTGCGCCAGCTCGGCAATGGCCTGCACGCAGGCCATTTTCATTTCCTCTGTGATGCGGGTGGCGCCCACATCCAGCGCGCCGCGGAAAATGAAGGGGAAGCAAAGCACGTTATTGACCTGGTTAGGATAGTCGGAACGGCCGGTCGCGATAATGCAATCCGGGCGTACCGCTTTGGCGTCCTCCGGACGGATCTCCGGGTCGGGGTTGGCCAGGGCCAGAATCAGGGGCGAGGGCGCCATGCTGGCGACCATGTCCTGTTTCAATACATCCTTGGCCGAGCAGCCCAGGAATACGTCGGTGTCGCGCATCACATCGGCCAGGGTCCTGTCCTCTGTTTTCTGTGCGTAACGCGCCTTGTTCGGCTCCATGTTCTGGTCGCGTCCTTCCCAGATCACGCCGCGGGAGTCTACGACATAGATATTCTGGCGTGCAACGCCCAGATTGACCAGCAAGTCCAGGCATGCAATCGCGGCGGCGCCGGCGCCGGAGCAGACCAGTTTGATCTTGCCGATATCCTTGCCGACAATTTTCAGGCCATTGAGAATGGCGGCCGAGGAAATAATGGCCGTACCATGCTGGTCATCGTGAAAAACCGGGATTTTCATGCGTTCGCGCAGTTTCTTCTCGATATAGAAGCACTCCGGCGCCTTGATGTCTTCCAGGTTGACGCCGCCCAGCGTCGGTTCCAGCGCGGCGATAATGTCCACCAGCTTGTCGGGGTCGTTTTCGGCCAATTCGATATCGAATACATCAACGCCGGCAAATTTCTTGAACAGGCATCCTTTGCCTTCCATGACTGGCTTGGAGGCCAGCGGGCCGATATTGCCCAATCCCAGCACCGCGGTGCCATTGGTTATGACGCCGACCAGATTGGCGCGCGAAGTGTATTTGGATGCGGCCATATCGCCATCGGCAAAAATGGCCATGCACGCCGCCGCGACGCCGGGCGAATAGGCCAGCGACAGGTCATCCTGGTTAGCCAGCGGTTTGGTCGGAGTAACGGAAATTTTGCCCGGTGTCGGATAGGCGTGGTAATCCAGGGCAAGCTTGTTACGGTCGTGACTCATGGTTTTTGTCCTTAAGGTTCAATAATATTGTTATGCTCATTGCTATGCTTGAATCGCAGTTTCGATATGATAACGCCGTTGCCGGCGTTCCGGCGGCAACTTGGCCTTTGCGACTGCAGGCGACTCGGCTCCCGACCCCGACCCCGACCCCGACCCCGACCCCGGCTCCGACGCCGCCCATGTTTCGGGGGTAAGCGATTGCGCAGGCCTGACCACCGGCTTTGACGTTGCCCATGGCCAGGGGCAGGGTGCTGACGAGCATCAGGCGGCTGGCTGCAGCCGCCATGCGCCGGCCGGTTCGGCGATAAAGACCGGTTCGACCCGCACGCTCAGCGGCCGGTTTGTCGACCGGTTTGTCTTTTTCGCGTCAACGGAGGTTTGCGGTACAACCCGGTTGTCGCCTTCCTGTGCGACTCTCATGGCGTGGGTCGTTAGCAACGAAATATCGAAATATACCAAGCACAATCGATTGAAACCGGTTATTTCTTTCATAATCGAAAAAGTTCCTTGGATTAACCCTTCCCGATGGTTATACTTGAATGCATTGGCTATCAAGGCTATGTTATGTGCCTTCTGCCCGCTATCCGCAACTCGGTCTAGCCGTAACCCGGAAGGTATACCTGCATCTCAAAGGGTGAAACACCCACAACGGTGAAGCGATTTATGACAACGGAAACTGAAAAAAAATCTACCTCTTATTTATTTGGGAGTAATGCTCCCTACGTTGAAGAACTGTACGAAGAGTACCTGGTCAACCCGGCTGCCGTAGGTGACCACTGGCGCGACTATTTCGATCAGCTTCAGCATGCACCCGCCACAGACGGATCCCAAAGCACCCGGGACCAGAGTCATTATTCTGTTGTGACCTCCTTTGCCCAGCGCGCCAAGGCGAACGCCTTTGCCCAGGCCGCAAGGGGCGGCGCGCCCACCCTGGAGGTGGCCAGCAAACAGCTTCATGTCCAGTCATTAATCGCCGCCTATCGTACCCTGGGGGTGCGCTGGGCCCAGCTTGATCCGTTGAAACGCCGCGAGCGTCCCGAAATTCCAGAGCTTGATCCCGCCTTTTACGGCCTGACCGAAGCGGATCTGGACCAGGTGTACTCCGCCACCAATACTTATTTCACGAAACAGGGCACGATGACCCTGCGCGAAATCCTCAATTCCCTGCGCGATACGTATTGCGGCGCGGTTGGCGCCGAATTCATGCAT
>DATGQC010000526.1:0-2635 GCA_035304425.1 Advenella sp. | reverse complement strand
CGATTCCAGTTTGTCTGCGATCTCTTGAGGCGTGTCTTTGGGCACGAACACCCCATTCCATTCGTAAGCTTCATATCCAGGCAGTCCGCTTTCGGCGACAGTGGGCACATCTGGCAGCAGTTCATTGCGTTTGGCTGAAGTAATGGTCAGAACTTTAAGCTGATCATTTTTGACCATGGGAAGCGAAGACGAAATATTCGTAAACATCATATTAACTTGCCCACCGACCGTTGCCATGATGGCCGGCCCGCCGCTCTTGAAGGGAACGTGCAGCATGTCGATTTTCCAGCCCTGCCTGAACAGCTCGCCGGCCATAAATTGTACGGTCCCGGTGCCCCCCGATGCGAAAGTCAGGGTACCTGGCTCTGCCTTGGCCTTTTTAACCAGGTCCTGCACGCTATTGAGCGCAGAGTTTTTCGGAACGACCAGGATGTTTGGCGTCACGGAAACCATGGTCAATGGCTTCAGGTCTGTTTTGGGATCAAAGTTAAGTTTATTGACAGCCGGATTGATCGCCAATGGCGTGGCATCATAAAGCAAGGTATAGCCGTCTGCTTTGGCGCGGGCTACGTAAGACTGACCAATAATGCCACTGGCGCCCGGTTTGTTTTCGACCACGACACTCTGATCCAGTTTTTTGCCCAAATGCTGGGCGATGACTCGCGCCAGCGCATCGGCCGTTCCACCAGGCGCATAAGGCACGACCAGGCTGACTGGCCGGTCAGGATAGGCTGCCTGTGCGGCAACAGGGGCCACAGACGCCAGAACGAGTGCGCTAAAAATCATTTTTTTCATAATCATCTCTCCAATATCAGTATCGTTAATTTTTAATATCTGCCTGTTTAATGACATTACCCCACTTGTCATAATCGGCTTGACGGGTTTTGTCCAGATCGCCAGGCGTTCCTCCGGCCAGGGTAATACCCAGTTTTTCAGCCAACGTGGTGACTGTTGGTGTTCTCAACGTTTCTGCAATGCCTGCGTTGATCTTCTGAATGGTGTCGTCGGGTGTATCTGCTGGTGCAAACACCGCCTGCCATTGCTCGACGACAAAATCGTCGAATCCTTCTTCTTTCATTGTCGGCACGTCCGGCAGCGCTTTGAGGCGCTCCGCCGATGTGACGGCCAGTGCGCGCAAGCCACCGCTCTGGATATGCGGCAGCGCCGCCGCAACCGGGGCAAACATGAACTGAACCTGCTGTCCCAGGGTGTCCTGCAAGGCGGGGGAGTCCCCTTTATAGGGAACGTGCACAAAGCGGGCACCGGTTTTTATCTGCAGCAATTCACCCTGCATCTGCAGAATCGTTCCCGTGCCACCCGAGGCGTAAGCGAGTTTTCCCGGTTGCGCCCTGGCAGCATCAAGCAGCCCCTTCAGGCTCTTGTACGGCTCTTTTGCACCGACAACTAAAACGTGCGGAATGGTTCCAATGGTTATGACCGGTTTGAAAGAGGTAATCGGATCATAGGGCAGCGTTTTCATCAGATGAGGCGCAATGGCCTGCGGTCCGATGGAAGTGCCAAGCAGCGTAAGGCCGTCTGGTTCTGCTCTTGCGACACGCGCGGCGCCGATCGTTCCGGTAGCACCCGGCCGATTCTCAACGATGACGCGGGTATTGAGCTTTTTGTCCAGTTCCTGGGCAATGCTGCGTGCAAGCACGTCTGTACTTCCTCCTGGAGGATAAGGAACCACCCAGGTAACGGGCTTGCCATCGGGCCAGCCTGGCGCCGCCTGCGCCGTACCCATACAAAGCAATATGGCACTTACAATAAAAATCCGCCATGAGATTCTTGTTTTCATAATCGTCCTGTTTCGTTTTGTCTCTTGATTGATGAGTTGGTAAATCCGTACAGCGTTTCGGGATTCGTGACGAGAATCCTGTGAAGTGTCGCTTCATCTCGCGCCCATTGCACAAGACACTGCATTTGCTTCTCGTTATCCGGCATGGGTTGTTTGCCCGCCTGCGCAGTCGCATGCGGCCAATCGCTTCCCCACACCACCTGATCGCTTGCCGCATCAATGAAACTTCGAGCGAGGCGATCAAGTGCAGGATCCGACGTGGTTCTTGACTCACTCACGATATATCCGCCTGATAGCTTGACCCATGCTTTTCTGTCGTGCAGTAGCTTGAGAACCATGTCGTGCGCGGGATGCGCATATACCTGCGCCGGACTGATGCGCGCGAAATGATCGAAAACCACGGGGACCGGCAAGTTCTGAAAAACCGTATGGTGCCGTGCAAGCAGGTCAGGCGACATCAGAACCTGAATATGCCAATTGAATTTCTGTATTTTTTCTGCCAGCGGCACAATGCTATTGATGCTGCCGACAACGCCAAGGGAGAGATTCAATCGGATTGCGCGCACGCCGACCGCATTCAAGGCCGCAAGTTCGTCATCACTTTCGCTGCCGTCGATTACCGCCACGGCGCGGGCGGCATCACCCATCGTCCGCAGTCCATCCAGCATGCTGCGGTTATCCGATCCATAGGTGGACGGCGTGACCAGAACCGCGCGAGTTGTCCCTGTCACAGCCTGGACGTCACGGTATTGTTCGATCGTGGCATTTGCAGGCAAAAGCGTCGCGCCCGCTACGGCCGGGTATCGGTCGTCATACACGTGAATATGGCAGTCGCAC
>DATGQC010000525.1:0-7607 GCA_035304425.1 Advenella sp. | reverse complement strand
AACCGGTGGGCAACACTGGTTATGTGATGTCGTTGTTTTGACCAGCACCATGGCCAATGGCCTGCTATCTCAGGCGGCAGCTTTTTTCAACGCGTCCGTGGGGTGGCTTTTTGCCAAGAGCGGCGCGAACCCCTGAAAAATACATCTCAAACACATATGAAATTTGAAGTATCATCTGCAAAAGACCTTTTTTCACAGATGAAATATGGATCCAATTGAAATAGCAATACTGGATGCCAACGATGCTGCCGCTTTCCGCCGGTTTCGCCTGGCTGCATTACAAAGCGCGCCGCAGGCTTTCGGTTCCAGCCATGCCGCCGAATCAGCACAACCCCTGGCATTTTTTCAAGAGCGCTTGCGCACCGGAAAAGTGTGGGCCGCGCGTGCAGGCAATACTATTGTAGGGACTGCCGGACTGACGCCATGCTCTGGTGTCCGCGAACGACATAAAGGTTTTCTCTGGGGTGTCTTTGTTGCCTCGCACCTCCGTGGCCAGGGTATTGCAAAGGCATTGCTGGAACAGCTTCTGGCATATGCCGACCAGCATTACGAGCAGGTGATCCTGTCGGCGACTGCGGTAAACCTCCGGGCGCTCACGCTGTACCAGCAGGCAGGCTTTGAAATCTACGGCAAAGAACCCAGATCACTTAAAGACGAGACGGGTTATAGCGATGAATTTCTCATGGTCCGATTCTCCGCCCCGAACCCCATTTGAATCATACGCGACAGGCCCGTGATGCATGCACCGACACAAATCTAGAAAGACAGCGATACAGATCGCTTTCACGTTCCGGCCATTACCTGCCGTAAGCTGCCCGAACTATGGCGCAACAGTAGCCCGGTAGCGTTTATTGAATACATTGTCGACTGCGAAACGCAAGGTAGCTTCTTTCCCTGCACGCTTTGTCATGTAACGAGCGCCCAGATCTACACGGGTCCACGCGGCAATGGCGCCCTCATTTTCCATGTTGACATACTGTTTACTGCGACGGGTGCCATAGCCCTGTAAAGTCAGCCCGGGAGCACAGGCTGGATCCCATTCGGCGCCCATCGTTGCCTGCACTCGCGGTACGCCCGGCGCATGACTGCCATCATTGACCCCATTCTGAGTTTTCTGCAACCGCGCATTCATGAACGTAATATCCCCAACCAACCTGAGTCCCTCTGCAGACTAGCCGTAAACACTGGGCTCGACACCCCGGTTGCGCCGTTTACCTGCCGCACCGGAAATGTTCGTCTCGCTGTCCAGATAGAACGCCGGATTTTCAAGTTGAAAGGCAGCCAGGTGCGCGCCGGCTTGAATACTTCGTTGCGGTTGCTCGCGGCCAACGGTGCAGGCTCGCCGCAAGTCAGGCCTTCTATGTAATTGGCATAAAGCGATATGTAGTTCAACGGCTTGAAGGCAACTCCGACAAATGGCGTGATAATCGACTTGCCGTAGTCTGACGAAGCGGTTCCCGTATAGTCATAAGCAGTGTAGCGCAGGCTCTGGTGCCGCATGCCCAGCGTCAGCGGACGCCAGCATCGCGCCCTTGATGGCCATGCTTCGGCCACTAGCAAATGAGGTCGCATTAATAAGACTTAGGCAGTCCAAGCACTTTTTCGGCGATAAAGCACAAAATCAGCTGGGGAGAAATCGGGGCAATTCGGGGAAGCATGGCTTCACGCATATAACGCTCTACGTGATACTCCTTGGCGTAGCCCATTCCTCCATGCGTAAGAACAGCAGTTTCACAGGCACGGAATCCTGCTTCTGCGGCGAAATATTTCGCCGCGTTGGCTTCTGCGGCACAGCTTTTCTCATTGTCATACAACCATGCAGCCCGCTGGTAAAGCAGTGTCGCCGCTTCCAGATCTATCCATCGCTCGGCCAATGGGTGCTGGATGCCTTGGTTCATGCCGATCGACCGGTTGAACACTACACGATCTGCAGCATATTGTGCACCCTTACGCAACGCGACTTTCCCAAGACCGGTGGCTTCCGCGGCAAGCAGAATCCTTTCTGGGTTCATACCGTGAAGAATATATTGAAAGCCCTTTCCTTCTTCTCCGATTCTATCGTCTAACGGAATTTCAAGGCCGTCAATAAACAGTTCATTAGAGTCCACCGCCTTACGGCCCAGCTTCTGTATCTCTCTTACATCAATGGCGGAACGATCAAGGTCAGTATAAAAAAGAGTCAGGCCATGCGTGGGTGACGTGATTTTTTCTACTGGCGTAGTCCTGGCCAGCAATAGTATTTTGTGAGCGACCTGAGCTGTTGAAATCCAGATTTTCTGACCATTAACCACATAGCGATCCTCTTTCCGTTCCGCCGTCGTTTGCAATTTCAACGTGTTAAGGCCGGCATTGGGCTCGGTCACCCCGAAGCAGGCTTTTGTTTCACCGTTGATGATGGCAGGCAACCAACGCTGCTTCTGACTATCAGAGCCGAACACAACGACAGGATGCAGGCCGAATACATTCATGTGTACAGCAGATGCGCCAGAGAGTCCTGCACCGGTCCCCGAGACAGTCTCCATCATGAGCGCTGCCTCGGCGATGCCGAGCCCGGCACCCCCATATGCTTCGGGCATCGCTATGCCAAGCCAGCCGGCCTTGGCAACTGCAGTATAGAATTCGTCCGGAAATCCGCCTTCATTATCTTTTTTCAACCAATAATCATCGTCAAAAGGAGCACACAGTTCTTCTATGGCTGATCTGATGGCGATTTGGTCTTCTGTTAATGAAAAGTTCATATTATCTCGGTGTTGAAATGAAGCTTTGAATTGACGGAAACAGTGGACTACTGCCTGCTGCTGTGTTGACCTCATACACTTTCAGAACCGGGTTGCACACAGTTTTCTACGGTTCAAGTTCTATCTTGAAGCGCTTCAATAACCTTGCCGCCTGTTGCAAGATCGTTGCCGCTGCAAACTCGGCGTAAAACAAGAACAAAATACGACTAAACTTGGCCAACAGCATACTTTTGACAGACAACGAGTCCCCGCTGGATTTTGGATTCGCTCTGCTCGCAAATTGAGATCATCAATGGTCTTTGATTGTTTGAGAAATTGTGCTTGCTGACGCTTTTGATCCGGCAAGTCCAGCCGAAGCGTTAATCGAGCCCCGCTCCGTGAGTTCGACAATCTCCGCTTCGGAATAACCCAATTCACTCAGAATGTCATGGGTGTGTTCCCCATGTGCGGGAGGAGCTGCTCGTATGGCATTTCGCACGCCATCAAATCGCAACGGCTGACTGATGACATTCAGCGGAGGTCCTGTTACACCTTTCCAGGTTTGAACCATCCCGCTTTCAAGCGTATGCGGATGATTGAGCATTTCACCGACACCTTGGATAGATGCGCAAGGAATACCCGAAAGCGTAAATCGAGTTATCCAATCATCACGAGTACGTTGCCGTAATATTGCCTGCACGGCGGCGACCACCTCTGCGCGATGTTCAACGCGACCCGCATTGCTATTGAATGATGAGTTTTGCGCAAGAGCAATCGCACCGGTATCGCGGCAGAAAGCCTGCCACAATGTGTCATTGGCGATTCCCAGCAGAATGGGTTTATCTTGCGTATCGAATGCCTGATAGGGGCAAAGCGATTCATGCGCAGAGCCCCAACGCTGTGGCTCTGTCTTTCGCTCCCAATAGCTTTGCGACATGTAGCCGAGAAAGCCGACCGCCGTATCAAATAGCGACGCTTCTACATACGTCCCTTTGCCTGTGCAGCCATGCCGTATTACAGCCCCAAGAATACCAATAGCGGCATGCATGCCAGTCGCTTGATCGACTGGCGAAAATGGACTTCTGGCCGGCGTGCCGGCCTGTTCACCGGTGGTCGCCATCATTCCACTAAAAGCCTGCAATATCACATCGTAGCCCTTCGCGTTTTTCAATGGGCCCACACTGCCGAATCCGGTAATGCTGCAATAAATAATATTCGATTTCAATTTTTTCGCCGACTCATAGTCGATGCCCAGTCGGGTCGTTACACCTGGCGCAAAACTCTCTACAACGACATCTGCTTGCTGAATCAACTGGCGCGCAATTTTTTGGCCTGCACACGTTTTCATGTCCAGCGCGATGCTTCGTTTATTACGGTTAGCACTTAGGAATACCGTGCCCGTATCTTGGTGAAAAGGCGGCCACCCTCGCGTGTCGTCACCTCTGTCAATGGTTTCAACCTTGATTACCTCTGCTCCCATATCCGCAAGGTACTGTGTACATAAAGGTCCGGCAAGCACTTTGGAAAAATCCACAATGCGAAGATGCTCCAGCATGTTGGTATGCACCTCTTCCTCCTTTTATTTGGTTGAACAGTATGATTTAAAATTCTAATGGTCTAACCGTTGACTAATTTTATATTATTATCTATTCTTTATCATGTCAATGAAACTCATCCCTGGACTCGATAAACTCACAGCCAATCGGCTCTCGCTAAGGAATACATGTGTCAATCGATTTTCATCAGGAAGCCAATGGCATCGCCACCATTTTCATCAATCGCCCAGAACGCATGAATGCACTTGATCAGGCTCATTACGATGCGCTGTCGAATGCCTGGAAACGTGTCAGAGACGATCCTGCCATCCGGGTTGCGATCATTACGGGAGCAGGCGACAAGGCATTTTGCGCAGGTGCAGATATAAAAAGTTTTCTTGCAACGCGCCCTCCTTTGTCTGTATTGCTGAACACGCAACAAGGAGAGTTGCTGAACCGTGGGCTTGAGATCTGGAAGCCCATTGTCGCCGCTGTCAACGGTTACTGCCTTGGGGGAGGTATGACTCTATTGCTCGCAACAGACATACGAGTCTGTACAAAGACCGCGAAATTCGGACTCTCAGAGGTTCAACGAGGTGCGTTTCCTGCCAACGGCGGAACACAGCGGATTAGCCAACAGCTACCGCATGCCATCGCAATGGAAATGTTGCTGATCGGTGATCAGTTCGATGCAAATACCGCCCTGGGTTGGGGCATGGTCAACAAAATTGTTGAGCAGGACAGCCTCATGGAAAGCGCCCGTGAATACGCCTTGCGCCTGGCGGCCAATGCCCCGCTCGCCGTACAAGCTGCAAAAGAGCTGGCCGTGCGCAGTCGTGATACTGATTTGAATACCGGCCTACGCATGGAACAATTGTTCCTCAGAATTCTCCAGGAGTCCGAAGATATCAACGAAGGAGCCCACGCTTTTAAAGAGCGGCGCTCCCCGGTTTTCCGGGGGCAATAACACGAAACAAGGAGTAAACACAATGACATTCCGGTCTTTACTATTCGTTCCAGGCGACAGCGAACGGAAGATGATAAAAGCAGAATCCTCTGGTGCTGACGCATTGGTACTCGATTTGGAAGATGCTGTTGAATCGTCCCGTCTGCCCGTCGCACGAAAAATGGTGCATGATTATCTGGCGCAACACCGCAGCGGACAGCAACGCTGGGTACGTATCAATCCACTGGATACAGATCTGGCCCTTGATGATTTAGCTGCTGTGGTCCGGGCTGCCCCTGACGGTATTTTACTGCCCAAGGGTTCCAGTGCGAAAGACGTTATTCGGCTCGCTTGTTTTCTGGATGCGCTGGAAGCCAGAGACGGAGTAGAGAAAGGTTCCATTTCCATTATGCCGGTTGCAACAGAAACGCCATCTGCTCTGTTTTCATTAGGCGGATATCAGGACTGCGGCCCACGCCTGTATGCCTTGACTTGGGGCGCAGAAGATCTGGCAGCCGCAATCGGGGCCAGTACCAATCGTGTGGAAAATGGAGAGTATGAATTTACCTACCAATTGGCCCGATCCTTGTGTTTGCTTGGCGCCCATGCCGCCGGCGTGCCGGCAATCGACACAATCTGGTCGAATTTTCGCGATAAGGAAGGGCTTGAAAAAGACGCGATTCGGGCGCGAAAGGCCGGATTCAGCGGAAAAATTGCCATCCACCCCGATCAGGTCTCCATCATTAACGACGCCTTCACCCCAGACGCTAAAGAGCTCGCCTATGCCAAACAGGTTATCCAGGCTTTCGAAAATGCAGGCGGTGCCGGTACCGTGCAACTAGACGGCCGGATGCTTGACCGTCCTCATCTGAAACAGGCAACACAAGTCCTGGCCAGGGGGCGTCAACGCTAACGCTCATTTCAATCGAAATATCAGCCCGGATAGAGGCTGGAATAGTAAACAGGAGACAACAATGGAAAAGATCACCATCAGATCATTGATCGCCGCATGTCTGGGTCTGGCAGCAGTAGCGCCATACGCTTTGGCGCAAGAAGGTTATCCGCAACAAGAAATCCGGTTTATAACAGCATTCAGTGCGGGCAGTGCCAGCGATATTGTTGCCCGGCTACTCGCTGAACGACTGCAGAAAAACCTGGGGCAGACCGTCATTGTCGAAAATAAACCAGGCGCATCAGGCCAGATTGCCGCAGATTATGTGAAAAATGCCAAGCCGGATGGATACACAATCATGCTTGCCACCAATACAACGCATTCGGCCAATCCTTACTTATTCAAGTCGCTGCGATATGATCCAGTTCGAGACTTTACCCCGTTGGCCCAAATTTGTAACTTTCCATTTGTGCTTGCAGTCAGTGGCACTCTGCCGGTTTCCACTGTACAGGAGTTGATCAATCACAAGAAAAAAGACGGGGCGGCCCTGAGCTATGCCTACGGAAACAGTACTGGGCAAATTGCAGCTGCTGCGTTTGATAAAGCCGCTGGATTAAACGCAACTGCCGTCCCATATAAAAGTTCGCCTCAAGCCATGACCGATATTATCGGTGGACGCGCCTCGTTCATGTTCGCGGATCTTGCCTCCGCAGGCGCCTATATCGAATCGGGAAAGTTGAAAATTCTGGGCGTTACTACTAAGGAACGATCAGCGCTCGCCCCCACACTCCCGACGATTGCCGAAATTATTAACAAACCGACTTTCGATCTGGCTGCCTGGGTCGGCATATTCGGCCCTGCAGGTATGCCACCGCCCATCACGAAACGGCTGAGCGACGAACTGGTAAAAATCGCATCGTCCGATGACATGCAAAAACGTCTGATCAAAATGGGGGCCGAACCCACCTCAGCGCCTGCTGAAAAATTCGGCCCTTTTGTGGCTGAACAGCTGAAAATATGGGGAGAGAAAGTCAAAGAGGCAGGCATACAGCCTCAATAAAGCGGAGGCGGGCGACAATTGTCATGCTATTGCCGCCCCGCGCCGTTGATCTCTTATTAGAAGGACGGAGCAGTTACTTTTGGGGCGCTCTCAGCATAAGCGCAGCGCGTTTGCACACAACGACGAGTTCGTTACGCTGATTGAACCCCCGATGTTCAAAAACAACAATACCGTTATCGGGGCGCGAGCGGCTTTCCTTAAGGGCGATCACTTCGGATTCGACGTGAATAGTATCCCCGTGAAATACCGGCCGCGGGAATCGGACTTCATCCCATCCGAGATTTCCCACGGTTGTACCCAGCGTTGTATCGCCCACCGAAATACCAACAACAAGCCCCAGCGTAAACGCACTATTTACCAGACGCTGACCAAATTCTGTATGCTCCCGGCAATACTCTTCATCCAAGTGCAACGCAGCAGGATTATGTGTCAGTGCAGTAAAAAAAACGTTATCAGC
>DATGQC010000524.1:0-6522 GCA_035304425.1 Advenella sp. | reverse complement strand
CCTGTGCGATCGAGACATCCCGGTCATTGCCGACGATTATGTCGATCGCGAGTTCGGCACCGGTGTGGTCAAGGTCACCCCCGCCCATGATTTCAATGACTATGCGGTAGGCCAGCGCCATCAGCTGGATATGATCAGTATTCTGACGCTGGATGCAAAAATCAGCGAAGACGCCCCCGCTCGTTTCCAGGGCCTGGACCGTTTCGAAGCGCGCAAGCAAATCGTTGCAGAGCTCGAGGCGCAATCGCTGCTGGACAGCATCAAGCCGCACAAACTCATGGTGCCGCGGGGCGACCGCACCAAATCAGTGATTGAACCCATGCTGACCGACCAGTGGTTCGTGGCCATGAGCAAACCGGCCCCTGAAGGAACATTCAACCCGGGCAAAAGCATTACCCAGGTCGCGCTGGATGTGGTGCGTGATGGCGACGTGCGCTTCTTTCCGGAAAACTGGAGCAATACCTATAATCAATGGCTGGAAAATATCCAGGACTGGTGTATTTCCCGGCAATTATGGTGGGGACACCAGATTCCGGCCTGGTACGCAGAAGACGGCCAGATCTTTGTCGCCCGCACCGAGGAAGAAGCGCAAACCAAGGCGAAAAAAGCCGGCGTGACCGGACCGCTGCGCCGCGACGACGACGTGCTCGATACCTGGTTTTCATCCGCCCTGGTGCCCTTCACGACCATGGGCTGGCCGGCTGATACAGAAGATTTCAAACGTTATATGCCGTCAAATGTGCTGGTTACCGGCTTTGACATCATCTTTTTCTGGGTCGCCCGCATGATCATGATGAGCATGCACCTGACTGGTCAGGTGCCGTTCCGTCATGTTTATGTGCATGGTCTGATTCTGGATGCCTACGGCCAGAAAATGAGCAAATCCAAGGGCAATACGCTTGATCCGGTGGATCTGATCGACGGCGTTGACCTGGACACGCTGGTTACCAAGCGCACCTCCGGCCTGATGAATCCAAAACAGGCGGGCAAGATCGAAAAAGATACCCGCAAGGCATTCCCGGAAGGCATCGCCCCATACGGTGCCGACGCATTGCGCTTTACCATGGCCGCCTATGCGACGCTGGGCAGAAACATGAACTTTGACCTGAAGCGCTGCGAGGGCTACCGCAATTTCTGCAACAAGCTCTGGAATGCCAGCCGCTTCGTGCTCATGAACGTGCCGGACGCCGAAGCCGTCAACCAGGACGACAACGAGCTGTCCTTTGCTGACCGCTGGATTAGCAGCCGTCTGCAACAAACCCTTGAAGATATTCAAAAAGGGTTTCATGAATATCGCTTCGACATGATTGCAACTGCAATATACCGGTTCGTTTGGGACGAATACTGCGATTGGTACGTTGAACTGGCCAAGGTCCAGATCCAGCGCGGTAATCAGGCGCAGCAAAACGGCACGCGCCGCACCCTGATTCGGGTGCTGGAAGCCATTTTGCGCATGGCCCATCCCATCATTCCGTTTATCACAGAAGCGCTGTGGCAAAAAGTAGCGCCGGTGGCGGGCAAAAAGCCGGCGGGCACCACGGTCAGCATCAGCGTTCAGCCCTATCCTCTGGCCAACAGCGAGCTGATCGATGACGCGGCCGAAGCTCAGGTCGCAACGCTCAAGGCGCAGGTAGAGGCTATCCGGGCACTGCGCGGAGAAATGAGTCTGTCGCCAGCCCAGAAAGTGCCTTTGTTCGCCGAAGGCGACGCCGACATGCTCAATCGTAATGCCCCATACCTGATGGCACTGGCAAAACTAAGCGAGGTTCAGGTTGTTGACCTGCTGCCTGATCTGGGTGCGCCGGTTCAGATTCTGGACAACACCCGGCTGATGCTTAACGTGCAAATCGACAAGGAAGCCGAACTGGCCCGACTGGCCAAAGAGGCCCAGCGCCTGGAAGGTGAAATTGCCAAGGCGCAAGGCAAACTTTCCAATGAAGGCTTTGTCGCACGCGCGCCGGGCCATGTCATTGAACAGGAAAAAGAACGACTGGCCCAGTTTACCGAGCGCCTGGAAGGCATTCGTGGCCAGCAGGCCAAGCTGCAGTGATACCCGGGCTGATCACATTTGAAATAACGATCAGCCCCCTCTTTGCGACTCCCGAAAAAGGAAATGTGATGAGTATTGAAGAATAAGAAACTGCGCCCAATTGACCGCGCCGGTCTGGAAAAATTCTCGAAAAATGGGACCCAATGACCCGGACCGTCGCGGCGCCAATAAAGTCCAGACCATTTTCCTGGGAAAATACCGCACGCTCAGCTATCTGACCTGTCGCGACCCCAGCCACCCCGCTGTCGTTGTCGTTGTCGTTGTCGTTGTCGTTGTCGTTGTCGTTGTCGTTGTCGACAAATCCTATCGTCTGCTCGAAGCCCCCCTCCTGCCTCCGGCGAAGTCGTCCTGTCTGCCCTGGGCGGAGGCCTTGCAGCAGGCATTACCGCCGTTGCGACATAGCGCAATGTGCAATTGAACAAACTCGACGTCTTTCTTAAAGGCGATATCGGCAACCGTGCGGCCAGAGGCGCCGGCGGCGCCGAACGCGAACCCGCTCAAATGAAGGGTCCGGCCTTTTGCGTAAATGTGAATAGCGAAGGCGACGCCACGCGCGAGCAACTGGACGAAATCGTGCAGCACGCCACTCATTATTCGCCTGTTGCCAACAGCATGCGCAATCCGATTGCATTTGTGAGCAGCCTGAAAGAAGACTGATCCAGGTAATCCGTTGGCGTGCCTGCCGATCATTGCCGCGACAAGCGCCCACCCAAATGCGCCGACACCAGCCAGAAACCCGAACGCAACAGCCAATAGTGCATGCCCATGCCGTATTTGGCTGGTGCTTTGATGTGGTCAACTGCGTCTTTCCTACCTTGATGGGCTTTGAAGAGATGGCCCTGCCTTTTGCATCTCCCAAGGCGCGCAAAGCGCATCAAAAATATCCTTGATGGCGTAATTGTCAGACAACCGATGTTTGTTTTTGGTATGGTAGCTGTAATGAGCACCAACCTACGCGCACTACCCCATCAACTCATTAGCCAGACAAGGAATAACAGATGTCATTGAAAACATTTACGCTGAATAACGGTCAGACCATCCCTTCGCTGGGATTTGGAACATGGGAACTGGATAAGGAAGAAATCTGCGTGCCCGCAGTTACCCAGGCGCTGAAAACCGGCTATCGGGTCATTGATACGGCAGCGCGTTACATGAACGAAGCCTTTGTCGGCAAGGCGTTGGCCCAATCAGGATTGAAGCGTGAACACTACCATCTGACCACAAAAGTATGGGTCACAGATTTCGGCTATGAACAGACCCTGCGCGCCTTTGACAAATCGCTAAAAAAACTGGGCCTGGAGTACGTGGATCTATATCTGCTGCATTGGCCGGTTGAAGGTTTCAGGGAGAGCTGGAAGGCGCTGGAAAAGTTGCAGGACGAAGGGCTTACCAAAGCCATCGGCGTTTGCAACTTTGAAATCGACCACTTGCAGGCGTTGGCGGCCAGCGCCAACAACAAACCCGTATTGAACCAGGTGGAAACGCATCCCCTGTTTCAGCAGCGCGCACTGCTTAAGTATATGAACGAACAGGACATTTTGCTTGAAGCCTGGTCTCCCTTGGGACGAGGCGACGCAACGCTGCTGACCAACCCCGTGCTTCTGGAAATCGCCAAGTCTCATGGCAAGGATGTCGGCCAGGTCATTTTGCGCTGGCACTTGCAACGCGGCTCACTGGCCATTCCACGCTCAAGCAAACCCAGCCGCGTAGAAAGCAATTTTCAAATATACGATTTCCAATTAAGCGAAGAGCAGATGGCGGCCATCAACGCCCTGGATACAAACCAGCGCAGCGCTGGCGATCCCAAGGATCCAGAGTGGATCGCCAAGCTCATGAGCATGCCCATTCCCGATTGACGGTTCTCAGCAAGCATATATATAAAGCCGCTCGTGATCGCGAAAGCGACGCTAGCAAACAACACCGGCAATGGCCGTCCTTTTCAAGCCAGTGGCCAGGGCGGCCAAGCTGCTTTTGCCTATGCGGTTTACAGCCGGCCGCCCCCGTGCTGATCGTCCCCGGACCACATCGTTTACTGACCACCGTTGACTGCCTCCGGACAATAAAAACATCCTGTCTGCCGCTACGAGTGAGCACGGCGATATCAAGCAGCAAGCTATAGCATAAGCGGACAGAGATAAAGGGCACGGCACCCGCACTGTGCCGGCAGCCTGGCGTCGCCAACAGGGACAGCAGCGCCTGAGTTCCGAAAATAATTCATTCAACATAATTCAACAAACCAGCCAGCAACCGCTGGCTCACCATAAAGCGAGCCAGACACAGACCGGCCGGTAGTACGGGAGACAAGCAGGCGGCCACAAGCTGTGCCGGCACAGTGCTTCACAGATAAGCCCTCGCAACTTGATAACGCTCTTGCACGACGGCAGGCGCCGCGCGTCGCTGCTGGTAAAGAATACCCAGCCTGTATTGTCGCGCCCGATCCTCGCAGACGCCGTCATCACCGTTGCATGGGGAAACCCTTATTTCGTTTGTGTTGTATTTATTACGCAATGCGTATATTATTTACGCAATAAAGTAGCGCCACTGCAGCACCTACATCAACGACGGAGACATCATGCGCATTCGCACCTACCTGACATCCTGTTCGCTGGCCCTTATCGCGGGCAGCCTGACCATGCCCCCCGCCCTGGCACAGTCTTTCCCCGACAAACCGATCCGCTGGATCGTGCCGTACCCTGCCGGCGGCGGGTCGGATTTCCTGGCCCGCACCATTGGCCAAAGCCTGTCGGAAGATATCAAGCAATCTGTCGTTATCGACAACAAACCCGGCGGCAACACCGCCATAGCGGCCAGCGATACGGCGCGTTCGGCTGCCGATGGCTATACGGTGCTGTCGGCCGACAACGGAACCATGGTCTTTAATTCGGCACTGTACAAAAAACTATCCTATGATCCGGTCAAAGATCTGGCGCCGGTTACCCTGCTTGGCCGATTCCCCATGATTCTGGTGGTCAATCCGGCCAGCAACATCAAAAACCTGAAAGACTTTGTCGAACACGTCAAAAGCAGCAACGGCAGCATCAACTACGGTTCAGCGGGTGCGGGCAGCCCTCACCATCTGGCCATGGAGCTGTTCAAAACAGAAGCGGGCCTGAAAATGACTCATGTGCCCTATCGCGGCGCAGCGCCGTCTCTGACCGATCTTGCCGGCGGTCAGGTGCAGGCCATGATGGTGGATCTGGCGGCGGGCGCCGGTTTTCTGAAAGGTGAAAAAATACGTCCATTGGCAGTGGCCAGCGCCAAACGTTTGCCACAACTGCCTGATGTGCCCACCTTTGCTGAATCCGGTTATCCCAAAGTAGAAGCCGCAGCGCTGGTCGGCATGGTGGCGCCGGCCAAAACGCCCACAGACATTCTTGCCAGCCTGAATAAAAGCGTTGTTGCCGCCCTGAACAAGCCGGCCACGCACAAAAAACTGGTCGAATTCGGCATCGAACCGGTGGGCGACACGCCCGAACAATACAACAAGCTGCTAGAGGATGAACGCACTCGCTGGCACAAGCTGATTAAAGACTTGAACATTACCCTGGACTGATCCGAGATACATCATGAATACCCAATCCACGACGCAATCAACGCAGGCGCAATGCCCCTATTCCGGCGCCAACGCCGCTGCCGGCTGCCCGGTAAGCGACCGCGCCGCGCAGTTCGATCCGTTTGAAGATGCCTATCAACAGGATCCGCCGGAATACGTGAGATGGTCGCGCGAACAGGAGCCGGTATTCTTCAGCCCCAAACTGGGATACTGGGTGGTGACCCGTTACGAAGATATTAAACAGATATTTCGCGACAACATCACATTCAGCCCCTCTATTGCCCTTGAAAAAATCACCCCCACCGGCCCTGAAGCCAACGCCGTACTGGAGTCCTACAATTACGGCATGAGCCGCACCCTGGTCAATGAGGACGAACCTGCCCATATGCCACGGCGCCGTCTGCTGATGGAGCCGTTTACCGTTGACGCGCTCAAGCATCACGAGCCCATGGTACGTCAGCTCACTCGTCAATACGTTGACCGCTTTATCAATGACGGCAAGGCAGACCTGGTCGAACAGATGCTGTGGGAAGTGCCGTTGACTGTTGCGCTGCATTTTCTGGGCGTTCCCGAAGAAGACATGGACACCTTGCGCAAGTACTCCATTGCGCATACCGTGAATACCTGGGGTCGCCCCAAGCCGGAAGAACAAGTTGCCGTCGCCCATGCCGTGGGCAATTTCTGGCAACTGGCCGGCAAAATTCTGGAAAAAATGCGCAAAAACCCCGAACAGCCTGGCTGGATGCAGTATGGCATTCGCATGCAGCAATTGCATCCTGAAGTCGTGCCCGACTCGTACCTGCACTCCATGATGATGGCCGGCATTGTGGCTGCGCATGAGACAACTGCCAACGCCTCCGCCAACGCCATTAAATTGCTGCTATCGCACCCTCATGTCTGGCAGGAAATCTGTGCCGAC
>DATGQC010000523.1:0-5930 GCA_035304425.1 Advenella sp. | reverse complement strand
TATACAAGCCAACATATGCCGCATACCCTGCTGCACTTGAAACACAAATGTCCCTGCAGGCGTCAGGGCCAGTTGCCGGGCCCCCTGGTGTCGGACAATCAGCGTCGCCCCCAGGGATGATTCAAAACGCTTAAGCTGGGTACTCAGCGCAGGCTGAGCCATATACAACTGGGCGGCAGCCTTGCGAATTGAGTTCAGCTCTGCAACCAGTCCAAAATAATGCCATTGTCTAAGCGTGGATACAGGCAAGAAAGGCTGAGAGCCGGATGCAGGACGGTCCATGAACCGACGCAGATTATGCAGCAATATTTGCGCGCCGGGATGTTCGTCGTAGCTGCGAAGTTCAATGGCGGACATCAATGCGCTATCCAGCGGACTGAGCTGCCAGCTTGCATCAAACGTCGCGTCCAGACAAAGCTGGTTAACAAGAAAAACACGTTTATCCTGAGGCGGGCGCATCATGATCTGCAGGTAATCACGATCGTCATATTCATAATCCAGCTGCAATTGAGCGCATACCTGGATGGCCTGTTGCAACAATGCCCAGGGCATGCGGGGAATGCAAACCCGGTCTTCGTACTTGCCATCTGCTCCAGCGTGCCCTGGAGCTATCTCGACCGATTGAGCATGCAGCAAAAGCCAACCGCCAGTCTTGATAAATGAATTTACACCCGGACGCTCCAGAATCGGGCTGATCACAATATCAAATTGCGCAAGTCGTGGCCAGGGAGGAGTCCAGTCCTCCTGACTCTCGGGCTCCTGCAGATAACTATCATAAAACTCAACACAAAACAGGGTATTGTGATATTGCCGCTGGGTCTTCAAAACAGCATCAAAAAAAGCGGCGCTGGTGCGCCCTCGGTAGGCGGTATAGGGAAAACGGATCCTGATCCAGCCCAATTCGTGGCTGGAGCCTTGTGTATACCGACAGGCAAAATCTTCCAGCAGACACAGCCGTAAAAAATGATGACTTAGGACCAGCGCCGAATCACCGGGAATGAACTGTCGAAACTCACGCTGGAAGAACGGCAGACCGCACAACCGCTCCAGCGTACTGATGGACTCGCTCATTCCCGATCGCGCAATACCCAGCTGTGCCGCAGTCTGCGCCAGACTTCGCGTCTGGCACAGATGGCAGAACCGGATGAGGTTCCTGAATTCAAGCTGTTGCAGGATGTGGCTTGGCTTAAGGGTCATAACGCTATTATGACTTACCTTTTGAGCCGGAACATTCCTATCGTTGCCAGCAGACCAATTGCGGACGCAATAAACATGTAATAGCTGGGCGCCATGACATCAATCGTGGTCGCCCAGGTCATTAAAGCCGGCGTAAAACCTGCAAAGAAAATTGCCGCAATGTTATACGAAACAGCCATGCCGGTCGACCTGACCTGAATGGGAAATAGTTGCGCAAGCGCCGAAGGCGCCACTCCGGCAAAAAGCGAAACGGCAAAACAATTCACAATCTGGACAATGATCAGGTTGGACATGGTCGGTGACTGATGCAACCAGGTCAACAGCGGCCAGGAAATAAACATCAGTACCACACACCCGGCACGCAACACGTTGTACGCACCAATACGATCAGCCAGTCTACCGGCAAAGACACAGCCGATCACCATGAATATATTGCCCAGTAACGATGCGGTAAACGCCTGGTTTCGCGAAAATCCCAATCCGACCACCGGCGATGCATAATAGGTCGGCATATAAATAACCAGCACATACACACAGACTGTCCATAGGATTGAAAACAAAATACCGAGGATCATGTGACGCGGGTAGAGCCGGACAATGTCCAGCAGCGGTTTTTTGTCTGCCGGCTGACTCTGCCTTTGCGCTTCGAACTCAGGCGTTTCATCCAGCGTGCGACGGATATAGTAACCCAGCGGAACGATCAGCAATCCAACAACAAAAGGAATGCGCCAGGCCCACAACGATACGGTCGCATCATCGAAAAAAGTCGTGATCATCATACCCATAAAGGCCGCCAGGATATTCGAAATCCCCATGCTGGCCTGAAGCCAGGCCGCATAGCTGGCCCGCTTTTCAATGGGCGCGCTTTCCACCAGAAACGCTGTCGCGCCTCCGATTTCTCCGCCGGCAGAAAATCCCTGGAGTAATCTCCCGGCTAATAAAAGTATGGGAGCGCCAACCCCAATCATCCATACTGGCGGCGCAATTGCAATGATCAATGTGCCTGCCGCCATGATGCCGATCGTCAGCGTCAGTGCCGCCTTGCGCCCTACCCGATCGCCATAGGAGCCCAGATATAGCGCCCCGATGGGTCTTGCGATAAACCCTACTGCGAACACCAAAAAGGTACTAATCAGCGCCGACACCTCGTTGCCGTCCACAAAAAAGCTGTGGCCGATATAGCTGGCAAAAAATGCAAATACACTGAAATCGTACCATTCAAGCGCATTGCCGACGGAGGCCGCCGCCACCGCCTTGCCCGTTTTACTGAGACCATTTTTCGGGGCGGCTGCGGGCGCCTGCGCGCCGACCTCGATTGCTCCTGCTCCCCGGTAATCCTGAGTTTTTTCCATGTCCTGTCCTTTGATACTGGGCGATAAACGCCAAGCTGATTGTTTTAGTTTTTTACCGCGCCGTCGAACCGCTCTATCGCATCGATCAGCACGCTGACGCCCTGGGCAAGTTCTTCCGCCGATGTCCATTCCTGCGCGCAATGACTTTTACCTTCTTTGCTGGGTACGAAAATCATTGCTGACGGACTGATATGGCTTAAAAATGCAGCGTCATGCCCGGCGCCGCTGGGCATGACCTTGTACGGCAACCCAAGACTGTCGCTGGCATCACTGATATGCCTCATCAATTGCGGCGCACAGAGAACCGGCTGGGTATCGGTCACCGTCTCGCAAGACAGCAGCGCGACCTGATGCATTGCTGCGGCCCGGGCAGCAATGTGCGCCAGTTGCCGGTGCAAGGCCTCCATGCTGGGCCGATGATCCGAACGCATTTCAACTGAAATTTCGGCAAACCCCGGCACGACGTTGCTGGCATTGGGCTTGACATTGAACTGACCACAAGTGGCAACAACATAATGCTCGGGTTTCTCACTGGCCATTTGAGCTGCAAATTGGCGAATGTCACAGGCAGTTTGCGCTGCGGCAAGCAATGCGTCGCTGCGCATATGCATGGGCGTCGTCCCCGCATGCGCAGCCTGACCCTTAAATTTGATGCGCACCCTGATGATGCCGACAATGGCGCTGACAACGCCAATCGGCAGCGCCTCGTTTTCGAGCACGCACCCCTGCTCGATATGGATCTCGAAAAATGCCTTGATATCGTTGCGTGTGATCAGGGCGTCCGGTCTGCCCCCCATACGAATGATCGCGTCGGCAAGCTGTTCTCCGGTCTGGGGGTGCGTGCAACCCAGAATTTCCTGCGACAAATGACCGCTGATGCCTCTGCTGCCAATGCAGGACTGGCCCCATTCGCTGGGCTCTTCCGCCAGAAAATCAATCACCTCCAGCGGGTGGTTCAGTTGGATATTGCGCTCCTGCAGCGACGCCACGCACTCCAGTCCGGCGACAACCCCGGCCACGCCGTCAAAGCGCCCGCCGCCGGGCACCGTATCGCTATGCGAACCAATCGCAATCACCCCGCTATTGTTATCCGTGCCGGGCAGGCGCCCCACCAGATTGCCGGCCGGATCTACATGCACGACCATGCCCAGTTGCTGCATCCGCTCGGATATCCATTGGCGCCCTTTGAGAAACGTCTCGCTAAAGGATCGCCTTGTGTATGGCAGCGCCGCATCTGTAATGGCGCCCAATTCCATCAGGGCATCCCAATAGCGCTGCTGATTGGCTTTCATCATGACGTTAGTCCTGTCGTGGATAAGGGACGAATAAACTGGCCGTTGCCCGGCTCGGCAATCACGTTATTGCCATCGAATATCCAGTTGCCTCGCACCATGGTTTTCTTCACTTTGAAATCGATCGTCCGACCATCGTATGGACTCCAATCCGAGAAATTCTGTCCGCTGGCCTTGCCTTCATATACGTACGGCTCCTTTTTCAGAATGGCCAGATCTGCGTCCCGCCCCACTTCCAGCGCGCCCTTGGTGTCCTGGATGCTGAAAAGCCGTGCGACATTGTAGGTCAATACCTGTACAACCTTGCTCAAAGGAATGTCACGTCTCGCTGCTTCACTGACCATCATCGGCAGCAATACTTCCAGGCCCGTGGCGCCAGAGGCGTTGTCGAACATGTTCGTACTGGTCTTGCGGTCCAATGACCAACTGACATGATCGGTTGATACCACAGTCAGGTTGCCTGCGGCCAAATGCTGCCATAACGCCTCGCGCTCGCGCCTGCCCCGAATAGGCGGGTTGACTTTACCCCTTCCAACCAGTCGGCTAACATCGTCTTCTTCAGAAAGTATCATGTAGTGAAGACAGGCCTCCATCGTTGCGCGATAGCCCTGGCGCTGGTATGACGCGCAAATCTCATAGCCCCGGCCATTGGAGCAATGCACAACATGTGCACGACAGCCGGTATCGGCCCCCAGTTCATATACCTGGAGCACGGCAAGGTTTTCTGCATACACGGGCCGGCTGGCAGAATGGCCGGCGTAATCAGTCTGACCCCGGGACCGAACCCGTCCGATCAGATGCTTGACGACTTCGTCGTCTTCATTATGAACCCCGGCGATCAGACCATACTTGCTGATAGCAGCGAAACAATCATGCATGGTATAGGTTGGGATACGGGGAAAGCGCTGCGGATCGGTGCCGAATGTAGAAAACTTGAAACCGATCGCGCCGGCGGCGACGATTTCATCGATTTTGCTGGCCCCTTCATCGGGATGTACGGTTCCATAAAGCGCAAAATCCACCCGTGCCTGCTGCCCGGCTTCCTGTTTTTTCTGTTCAAACCGTTGCGCATTGCAAATCAGCATCCCGGCATCATAAGGCATATCTACAATCGTCCCGACGCCGCCGGCAGCCGCCGAGCGGGTGGACCAGAGGAAATCCTCCTGCCCTTTCTGGCTGCGGCTATGCACCTGAGCGTCTATGGCAGCCGGAAATACATAGCAGTCAGTATAATGCTCGACCCGCTTTGCCGCCGGCAGTCCTTGCTCCACCGATCCGACATGAGCCACTTTGCCGTTATGGATAGCGACATATCCGTTGGGCATCTCACCATGCGCCAGCACCAGATGTCCAGTCACCAGCAGGTCAAATTCTGTCATACGTTCTCCTAGATTTTTCATAAGAGTGCCACAATCGGCTTGCGCTGTCGTATTCTGAATTTCGATCTAACTTATAAATTTTTCAGAACCATAATTTTCTGAATATAAACTGAATGCTTAAATTGTTTGCACATACGGAATGACAAGAAATAGACTGATATTTAAAAATGAACTCCAAAACGCTTATTCTGACATTTTTAAATAATTCAGCATGTGCCAGACCCGACAGCCGGCATTGGGCCTGCATGCCCGCTTTCTCTGTACCCGACTGAAATTTGGCTTACAACTGAGCAATACACATCGACGTTGATCCTGTTTACTATATCGGCAAAATAAAGAGGGAGAACTCGAATGAAAAAACTACTTGTAGTTATTGGCTTTCTGGCCATTTTTCTGACCGGTTGCGTAGTGCACGATCGCCATTATGGATATCGTGATGGCTATCGCTACGGCGGGCCAAAGTATGAAAGAAAATACAACCATTACAGTCGTCATCGATACTATCGCCCTCGGTCCCACCACAGAGAATATCGTGGCCATCGAGAATATCGAGGTCATCGGGACTATCGTGGTCATCGGTCACACCACCGGCGCCATCACCGCGATTAATGTATTTTGCTAGGGCGTCTGCTTCAATGGTTTTTATATTGCCTCAAGGGCTGGATTAATGCCCTTTTATGGCGTTAGACTTAAAACCAAGTTTGTTAGAT
>DATGQC010000522.1:0-3801 GCA_035304425.1 Advenella sp. | reverse complement strand
TGTGGCTGACGTTCCGGCACTTTTTCGCGGTTAAAATGCGCCATTTGCTCAAGAAAATGAACATCGTGCAGCAAAATTGGCCCGTTCGGTCCGACAGTAAGCGAGTTGCGATCGCTTTGTGCGGGTGCGCCAGCACCTGTGGTAGATCCGGTAGCAGGTTTTCTGTTTGATTCGTTCATGGAAAATATCTCCTGTTGCACAAATAATAGCCGAAGAGATCACTGCATTGATCCGCTTCGCATCAATAATATAGGCGATTTCCGACCGTAATTGAAGTAGTCTATCGCACTTATGTTTCATCTTGTCAAATAACCGACGACGCAGGGGTTTTGGCCTCAACGCCGGCCCCTTCTTTGCAATGTCATCGTACTAAAGGCTATCATGGACCATACGAGCATGCCTGACGAATATCCGGCACATCGGCGATGCCGCGCGCTGCTGCATATCGCGGCAACCGGTGCCAAGCAGCTATGCACAGACACAAACGCCATCGGCAAGCCAGTTGCAAACCGGCGCCGACAGCACAATAGCAAGGAACAAGATGGGACTACTAATCGACGGAAAATGGCAGAATCAGTGGTACGACACGGCCGCTAGCGGTGGTCGCTTTGTACGCAGCGATGCGCAGTTTCGTCACTGGATCACTGCAGACGGCAGCCCCGGTCAAAGCGGCGATGGCGGATTCCGGGCAGAAGCCGGTCGCTATCATCTCTACGTGTCACTGGCCTGCCCCTGGGCAAATCGCACAATGATCATGCGCACGCTCAAAGGCCTGGAAGACAAAATCAGCGTGTCCATCGTCAACCCTTACATGGGAGACAAGGGGTGGACATTTGAACCCGGCGCGGGCGTCGTGG
This sequence comes from Advenella sp., assembly GCA_035304425.1. Lineage (GTDB taxonomy): Bacteria > Pseudomonadota > Gammaproteobacteria > Burkholderiales > Burkholderiaceae_B > Advenella. The sequence continues at coordinate 2,944 of DATGQC010000522.1, read as the reverse complement.
GCGATCCGGTCGGCAACGCCCGTTACCTGTATGAGGTCTATCTGAAAGCGCAGCCCGACTATAGCGGCCGCGTCACGGTGCCGATTCTATGGGATCTGCAACGCAACACCATTGTGAACAACGAATCGGCGGAGATCATCCGCATGCTCAATAGCGCGTTTGACGGCATCGGGGCAACACCGGTTGATTTTGCTCCGGCGGCGCTACTGCCGGAAATCGATCGGGTCAATGCGCGAATTTATACCAACATCAATAATGGCGTGTACAAAGCGGGCTTTGCAACAGATCAGGCGGTTTACGAACAAGAGGTTGCCAGTTTGTTTGCGACACTGGATGCGCTTGAGGCCGAGTTAGGCCAACGCCGTTATCTGCTGGGACAGACCGTGACCGAAGCCGACTGGCGCCTGTTCACCACCCTGATCCGTTTTGATACGGTATATCACGGCCATTTCAAATGCAACCTCAGACGCCTGGCGGACTACGAAAACCTGTGGAGCTACACCCGCGAGCTTTATCAATGGCCCGGGGTGGCTGCCACCATTGACTTTGATCATATCAAACAGCATTACTATCAGAGTCACCAGACCATCAATCCGAATGGCATTGTACCGCTGGGTCCGATTCTTGATCTGGAGCAGCCGCCAAGCCGCAAGCTGTAAAAGCAGCAGCGCCTGCTGCCTGCGACGCCGCTTAGGTGCGGCGCAGCGGCCGGCGCAGTATGATGTATGCCATGATGCCTGCCGACAGTACAATGGCGGACATCAGAAAGGCGGAGGTAAACATATCTTCGCCCTGCATATTGAACAAATCATGGGCCTTGCCAGAGATCCATTGCATAAATGATGCACCCAGAAACAGCGACGTGTTAAACAGCGCAATGGCGCGGCCTTGCATGTTCTGCGGATAAACCTCTTTGGCGTCGGCCAGTTGCCACACGGTATTGCTGGCCCCAACCGCAATCACCACGATGGTGGCGATACTGAGCCATAGGTGCTGACTATACGCCAGGATGACGAAGGCAATCACCAGAATCCATGGCTGTATGCATAAATACGCATAGCGTTTGCCTGGCCCCGGGTCCAGGCGCCCGAACAGCATCGGGCTGAAGACCGAAATAATGGATAACAGCAAGGCCAGGTTGCCCGCAAACACCAGGCTTGCATGATGGCGTTCGACCAATAGTGGCCCCAGCCATAACCCACGCAACGTCAGGAACGCGGCATAAATCACGAACACCAGCGACAGGATGCCTGGCGTTTCGCGAATGCTGAGCAAAGCCTTATACCCGGATATTGAACGCACCGCTTCCAGCGTCTTTTGCTTAAGACTGCGCGGGGACGCATCCAGACCGCTGTCCACATTCCGAACGCCAAAGTAAATCAGCAGCCAGGTCAGAAAACTCAAGACGGCCAAAATATAAAAGCAGCTGCGCCAGCCGAATTGCCCCACCAGCCAGGCAGTCGGCGTCGCGGTAAAAATCAGCCCCAGACTGCCTGATCCCAAGGCAAAGGCATACATGATCGAAAACTGTTTACCCGAAAAATGCCGTGCCATCAAAACGATACACGCCAGAAACGCCGGCGCGCAGCCAAAGCCAAGCAGAATCTGTCCCCACTGCAGCATCGCCGGAGACACGGCCATGGCCGAAAGCACAGCGCCCGCCACGGAAAATGGAGAAACCACAAGAACCGTTTTTCGAATGCCGAAGTTATCGATCAGAATACCGACAACCACCTGCAGACAACCAAATGCAATGTGAAAAGAGCCGATCACCCCGGCCAGCCTGTCGCTGTCGAGCATGAATTCGGTCTTCAATGGCACCGAAAGAATGCCGCCCACAGTACGATAAGCCTGGCTCAAGACAAACCCCGCCAATAGAAAATAAAGCATGAGCTTGACTTTATTTATTGAGATCGACTGCGTATTCAACGGATGCCTCTGATGTGGATTTTGATAATCGAAGTCTGATTGTAACGCACCGCAACATGCAAGCCCCCTGACAACCCCGGCCGGCTTATCGGCTTTACGCTTGCTGCAACCACGATGCGCTGGCGATCATTGCGCCGGGCTGCATCGCGTGTAAAATAGGCCCGGACTTTCCCTCAAAAGGTCAGATATGCCCGCCCCGGTTCTAACCACTTCCCGACTTGTTTTAAGGCACTGGCAGGATAGCGATCTGCCCGCGTTTGCCGCATTGAACGCCGATCCGCAAGTGATGCGTTATTTTCCCGCAGCATTGCACCGCCAAGCAAGCGACGCCCTGGCCGCGCGAATTCGGCATCGCCTTGAAACGACGCCATTTGGGCTTTGGGCGGTGCAGATTGCAGGCGTCACCGATTTTGCCGGATTCATCGGTCTGTCCGTACCCTCCTTTGATGCCCCGTTTATGCCATGTGTGGAAATAGGCTGGCGGCTTGCCCGTCCCTACTGGAAAATGGGCTACGCCACCGAAGGCGCGCGCGCCGCCCTCGGCTATGCCTTTGACGCATTGCATTTGCCGCAAGTCGTGGCGTTCACCGCGGCAATAAATTCGCCGTCCATTTCCGTCATGCAGCGACTGGGTATGCATCACCACGCCGGTGATGATTTCGAACACCCCGCCCTGGCCGAGGGCCACCCCTTGCGTCAGCACGTGCTCTACCGCATCAAGCCGTCTATAGCCGACAACCCACTGGAGATTAATCGCCATGACCGCCTCCGAACACATTGACGAACTTATCGCAAAACTCGCAGACTGGCGTGGCCAGATGCTGGCCGATATCCGCAAGACCATTCTTGCTGCAGACCATGATATCGTTGAAGAGTGGAAATGGATGGGCAGCCCGGTCTGGTTCCGCAACGGCAATATCGTGGTTGGCAACGCGCACAAGAACAAGGTCAAACTTACTTTTTCCCAGGGGGCTCATCTGCCCGACCCGGAGAAGCTGTTTAACGCCGGGCTGGA
>DATGQC010000521.1:0-4145 GCA_035304425.1 Advenella sp. | reverse complement strand
CGTTTTATCACCGTTGGGGTTATGAGCAGATCGGCGTGCGCAAGGGATACTACCCCGACGGGCGCGGTCAGAGCGAAGATGCGTGGGTCCTGCAGAAAGCCGTGGTATCCTGATGGTTATGGACGCTTCTTCAGTTTCTACCGGTGCCAAGCCTGTGGCGCATCCGGTCAATGTCACGGTTAACCCGCTACAGCTGCTCTGGCTGCAGGAGAGCGGGATTGATCGCCTGTGGGGGCGAGCCCTGACCATTTCCGCGGCGGCCGACCCTGGCGCTGCGGCGCATGCCAAACACCCGCCGGCAGCAGGTGTTGCACCGGTCTCCGCATCGGCGCGTTCGACGCAGCATTCCGCCATGCCGGCCCCGGCAACCGAAAGCGGGCCGGGCACGCCATCGGCAGACACCAACGAAACGCTGCAGGATGCCACAGCCGTCGTGCAGAACGACGCTTCGCCAGCGCGACAGGCGCTGGCGAAGTTGCGTGAACAAATGCAGCGGCAACGTCGGCCGGCAGGGCGTGTTGCCGCGGATCCACGGCGTGCGAAAGAGAATGATATCCATGCGACCGTAAGCGAGATGACCAGCCCCTGCGCAGCGCCTCAGGGTGGGCCTCAAGCCGGTGTGCCCGAATCGCAAGGGAGTGGCGCGGTCGGCTCTGTGCCGCCGCAGGCTCAGGTCGAGTGGCCGGTTTTGGCGGCGACTATCCGGCAGTGCACCCGTTGCGCTCTGTCGGAACACGCGCGCCAGCCGGTACCCGGTACCGGTTCCGCGACGGCGCGTCTGATGATTATCGATCAGGCGCCGGGGGCGCAGGATGAAATCAGTGGCGAACCCCTGAGTGGACAGGCGGGTCAGTTGCTGGACAATATGCTGGCGGCAATCGGCCTTTCCCGTGAAGCGACATTTATTACAGATGTGGTCAAGTGTCGGCCGATGGTGAGCCGGCCGGCCGAACCCAACGAGATTGCAGCTTGTGCCGATTACCTGCAACAGCAGATTGCCATGGTTCAACCGTCATGTGTCCTGCTGTTTGGCAACGCGGCCCAGTCTGTGCTTGGCACCACGCAATCGGTGGGTGAACTGCGCGAAATCCATGATCTGCAGATCACGATACAGGGCAGGGCAATTCCGGTCGTGGTCACTTTTCACCCGAACCATCTGATGGCCAATCAGGCGGCCAAGCCGCTGGCGTGGGTTGATCTTAAACGGCTGCGACAACTATTGCAGCGCGCTGCATAAGGCGCCCGATAGCCGGCAGAGACAGCAACAGAGAATGCGTTGCGTGGTCGCAGCAAGTCTGGCTGCGGCTGCCGTTTCAATTCATGCTGCGTATATCAGAGGGATGTCTGCTCATGGCCGGGTAGGCCTATGCAGATACTAGTGCCCGACCTGGGCACGGCCATGTCCTTCTTCACCAATTTCGGCAAAGGTGGCTGGATAGCGTCGCTGGTTGCGATAGCACCAGGTGATCACCAGCGCCATGAGCAGGGCGACAATGATGCCAAAGATAACAATGATGGTATTGATGTGCAGGTTCATTTCCAGCATGAACCAGTATGCTGCCACCATGAACAGAATATTCAGCTGTTCGTTGAAATTTTGTACGGCAATGGAATGGCCCGCCGACAAAAGAACATGGCCGCGGTGCTGCAGCAGCGCATTGAGCGGCACCACGAAAAAGCCGGAAAGCCCCCCTACCAGGATCAGGGTAAAGTAGACGGCCCAGGTGTCTTTGACAACGGTCATCAGCATGACGGAAAAGCCCATGACAACGCCGATTGGCAGAACATGCAAGGCGCGCGTGAGCGGCACCCGGCCAGCCAGCACAGAGCCGATAATGGTGCCGATGGCCGCTACACCCATCAGATTGGCCGACTGGGCGATGCTCAATTCAAGATGATCCCGTCCCCACTGCAGCACAATCAATTGCAGTGTGGCGCCCGCGCCCCAGAACAGCGTCGTGACCGCCAGTGAAATTTGACCGACCTTATCCTGCCACAGAATGCGCACGTAACTGGCAAACACGCTGAGCAGCTTCACGGGATTGGATTCCTGTTTCGGATAAACGAAGTGCGTATTGGGAATCAGCAGGTTGCAGATAGCGGCCAGAATATAAATGCCGCCAATGACGACGATGGCCGCCTCGGCCGGCGTTTTTGCCAGGACCGACATCCACGGCAGCGCCAGCAGGAAATCGGACAGGGGCGGTTCTATCAGCTTGCCGCCCAGGACCACGCCGAAAATAATCGAAAGCACAGTAAGTCCTTCGATCCAGCTGTTGCCCTTGACCAGATCCCGTGGCGGCAGCAGCTCGGTGACGATGCCGTATTTTGCGGGCGAATAGGCGGCGGCGCCGATACCCACCAGGGCATAGGAGAAACAGACGATGTAGGCGTGCAGACTCTTGTCGGACGGGGCCAGCAAGGCAAAGCCGAACATCAGCAGGCAACCGGAGATTTTAATCGCATTGGTGACAAACATGACACGACCCTTTGGAAAAGAGTCGGCGATGGCGCCAACGAACGCAGCCAGGATGACATAGGCGAACGCAAAAAACCATTTCATGGCGGGCGTCATCCAATCGGGTCCGGACAGTTCAGCGATAAGGGCAATGGCAGCGATGAAAAGCGCATTGTCGGCCAGGGACGAGAGCGCCTGGGCCAACATGACGAGAAAGAAACCTTTTTTCAAACTGAATATCCCGTTTTAACGTGTTATCGCTTACCCGGATCTGATGGAAGCACCAGACGATAAAGTAACCATATGTCGTGGTCATGAAAGGATGCCGGCAGAAAGACCAGGTCAATGCCGGTTTTTTCCATCGTGCTCAATCGCAACATAATATCAGGTTCAGTGGTGTTTCGTTACCGATTGCCCCTTATCAAAGGCGAATTAGATTCAAACAGCGGCAGGGCGACGGGCTGGCCGGAAGATCTGCCAGGCCGGTCCGGTTGCGTGGTCATGTAGCAGGCTGAAATATCTATTGCCGGGCAAGCGGCCGCGCGACGCAAGCTTTACCTGTGCGAACTGGCAGCGCGAGGTTGCGCCAGAAGCCGATCCGGCTTGCGTTGCCGCTCGGGCAGCAGCGGGCGCGCAAGAGCGACTTGCGTCCACCGCAAATATTGCTATTATGACTTTTGTTTACTATCAAATCGGATCGCCTGGGTTATCATACTGGGCTGGAGCCTGACGGTCGGGCCGGATCGGTATCGGCACTGCCTCAGGGCATTTTTTTTACTTTGTATTGTTCCCTACGTGCGTCTCACCCAACTCAAACTAGCTGGATTCAAATCTTTTGTTGATCCTACGGTCATTCCGGTGCCCAGCCAGATGGTGGGCGTGGTCGGCCCCAATGGCTGCGGCAAATCCAATATCATCGACGCCGTGCGCTGGGTGCTGGGTGAAACGCGCGCCTCTGAGCTGCGCGGCGAATCCATGCAGGACGTGATCTTTAACGGCTCGGGTAACAGAAAGCCGGCTGCGCGGGCGTCGGTTGAACTGGTCTTTGACAACAGCGACGGCCGCGCCGTCGGGCAGTGGAGCACATACGGAGAAATCGCCGTCAGACGGGTCCTGACCCGCGATGGCACCAGCAGCTATTACGTCAATAACCAACAGGTCCGCCGTAAAGATATCCACGATATCTTCCTGGGCACCGGTCTGGGCGCGCGCGGATACGCCATCATCGGCCAGGGCATGATCAATCGCCTGATCGAGGCCAAACCCGAAGAGCTGCGCGTATATCTGGAAGAGGCCGCGGGCGTGTCCAGGTATAAGGAGCGTCGCCGGGAAACCGAAAATCGACTGGGCGATACGCGCGAAAACCTGACCCGCGTCGAAGACATCATGCGCGAGCTGGAGTCGCAGCTGACCCGCCTGGAAGCGCAGGCCGAAGTGGCGCGCAAGTATCGCGACCTGCAGCACGATGGCGAAAAAAAACAGCACGTGCTCTGGCTGATCCGGGAAGAAAATGCCCGCGCCGATCAGGAGAAAAAAGCCCAGGAAATCGACAAGGCGCAGACCGAGCTGGAGGCCTCGCTGGCGGAGCTGCGGGCGTCAGAAAGCGAAGTGGAAAAGCGCCGGCAGGCCCATTATCAGGCCAGCGATGCAGTGCACGCGGCTCAGGCCGCCATGTACGAAGCCAATA
>DATGQC010000520.1:0-3470 GCA_035304425.1 Advenella sp. | reverse complement strand
GAACTGATGGGCGACGATGCGTCACAGGACGACTGCTTCAAAGAAGCGGACAACGTACTCTACAACGCCTGCGCAGGTATTGCAGAAATCATCAATGTCCAGGGTAATATCAACGTCGACTTCGAAGACGTCAAAACCATTATGGGTGAACATGGCCAGGCCATGATGGGTACTGCCGTTGCCTCCGGTCCAGATCGTGCGCGCATTGCTGCGGAAAATGCCATTGCCTGCCCGTTGCTCGAAGGCGTGGATCTGAACGGTGCACGTGGTCTGCTGGTCAATATTACCGCCAGCCGTTCACTCAAAATGAGCGAAACCCGTCTGATCAACGAAATCATCAGCAGCTACGCAGCCAAAGATGCCACGATTATCGTTGGTAGCGCCTACGATGACGATATGGCCGATGAGCTGCGCGTGACTGTTGTCGCAACGGGTCTGGGTCGCAAACAGCCGGAACTGGTTGTCAATAACGGCTCCGATATGGAATTTGAAGCATTGACTGGAACCCATGGCGGCAACACCGATCTGTATGGTGGCAGCTTCCTGAATCAGCCTAGCGGTGGTCGCGCACCTGTGCCTCCGACCGTGATTCGTTCTGGTCGTGGCGGTGCGGCGCCTAACAAGGCCCAATTTGAACAGCAGGTTCGTGCAATGGAATCTTCGGGCGTCGAGCGTTTCGACATTCCGGCGTTCCTGCGCAAACAAGCCGACTGATCGCCGTTTTCTTCCCAACACGGTGTCCGGGCTGCTGCCCGGTCCGGGCCCGTTCGCTCCTATAAAATGGCGCCATTCAGCAAAATACGACCCCTCTGGGTCGTTTTTTTGTCATTGGCGCCCACCCCGTTTCAGATGCCAATTGAAACAGTTGCGCCGCCAATTCAGGGCTTTTAAGCGCAAACCAGAGTAAAATACTCGGAAACGATACGTGTCTGCGGACATCGCGTATTGAAGATTGGCTTTAGCAGCCGCTGGCCAGCAACAAACCGGCCGTCATGCAGCATAGATGCGGCATTAATGCGGCATTGCGCCGCCCGTGTTACGGGATCACGATCTGCAAGACGCTCCTTGCCGGCGGCACAGACACCACACGGCGCCGCATGTGCGGCAGATTCCGTCGCCAGGCAGCTTGCGATTCATCTTGTCGGTGCAAGTGAACAGCCTGCCACGGCAGCCCTTTTGGGATGCCTCCATAAATATTGTTACATTTTTGTAAGTTGAGAATACGATGCTACGACAAAGAACCATTAAGAACCTGGTGAAAACCACCGGCGTCGGTATGCATTCAGGTCGCAGGGTTGAGATCACTTTACGGCCTGCCCAAGCCAACACCGGCATTATTTTCCATCGGGTAGACACCCCCGAGGTCGTTGACCTGCCCGCCGTCGCGGACAAAGTGGGCGATACCCGCATGGCTTCGGTGCTGCAGAACGGCAATGTGCGCGTGTCAACAGTAGAGCACTTGATGTCGGCATTGGCCGGCCTGGGCATTGATAACATCCACGTCGATCTGAATGCTGAAGAAGTCCCTATTATGGACGGTAGCGCCGGTACCTTTGTGTATCTGCTGCGCTCGGCCGGCATTGAGGAGCAGGATGCGCCCAAGCGGTTTTTGCGCGTTCTGAAAACCGTCGAGGTGCAGGATGGCGAAGGTGACAACGCCAAATGGGCCCGCCTTGAGCCCTATGCCGGCTTCTCCCTGGCCTTCTCGATTAACTTTCATCACCCGGCTATTGATTCAACGGCCAGTTTCGCCGAAGTGGATTTTGCACGCGATTCTTATACGCGGGAAATTGCGCGGGCGCGCACCTTCGGGTTTGCGCAGGAAGTTGAAGCCATGCGCGCCCATGGCCTGGCGCGCGGCGGCAGCCTGGATAACGCCATCGTGATGGATGAGTTCCGGATCCTGAATTCGGACGGCCTGCGTTACGATGACGAATTCGTCAAACACAAGATCCTGGACGCCATTGGCGATCTGTATCTCATTGGTTATCCGTTGCTGGCCCGCTACGTGGCCTGCAAATCCGGCCATGCGTTAAACAACAAGCTGGCGCGCACGCTGCTGTCGCAGCCGGATGCCTATGAAATCATTACCTATGATTCCGCAGCGGCAGCCGCCGATGCGGTCAGTCAGGACTGGCGTTTGGCCTGATTTTTTTCAAGCATCCGGGCCAGTGTTTCAGCCAGTTGCCGATTATCTGTCGTTTGTTGCAGTTCAAGCAGGGCGTCACGCGCCTGTGCGCCCAGCGGGCGCGCGGTGATCGGGGGTGTTGACGTCGTCGTTATTGCGGCGTTTTTGAGCCCGGTCTGGATTTTTATGCGGATTTGATCCACCCGTTGCCCTTTGGCTACCAGCAGCTGATGTATAGTTGTGGTCAATTGTCGGATTTTTGCTGCGTGGGCGGCGCTGGGAACGGCAATCGTCAGTGTCCCGTTTTCCAGTCCTACCACGCGACACGCATGACCCACGGGAAGTTGCAGGGCCTGTGCAATCAGCCCCTGTATCAGGCTGAACTGTTCAGCAGTTTCCAGCAGCCGGGCCCGGCGGGTGTCATGACCCAACCAATTTGCGGCCGTTTTACCTTCGCCTCGATCGCGGCGCGAAGCAGCGTTTTTTTTGTAAAACAGAGCCATTATTTTAAACAGGTACGAAATTGAAAGACGAGCAACATGCTTCGCAGAATACCACTCCTGTGAAGACAAAGAAAGTATGGACCTTTAGCGTGTCCATGCTTAGCCTGGGCCTGGCAGTTGCCGCCGGCGCCTTGCTGGAACGCCATTTTGGGCTACCCTCGCTGCCCATGCACGAACAGGTCGCTTCTGTGGAGTCTACGCCCGAAGCGCTGCGTGATGCGGCCTTAATCCATCATAATCTGAATGTGATGGCTTCGCAGATCGGGCAACTGCGGGCCAAGGCAGATACCATCGCCCGGCTGGGCGAACGGCTGGCCGTGAGTACCGGCGCCGAGGCCGAAACCTCGGAATTGCACAAGTTGCTCAGCCAGAACGCCCTGGCCAGCGATGAACCGATGGAAGATCTGGAGCCTGAGAACAATAGCGTGATCTCTGCCGAAGAGCTTGGACGTGAGCTCGATAGTCTGAAAGTAGCCTTATCGCGAGGCGACGATATGCTCAAAACCGCGGATCTGGCCATGCAGATGCAGGGCGCGCAACAGCAGCGTACGCCCACTGCCATTCCGGTTTCCATGAGCAATGCAAGAATTTCATCCACCTATGGCTGGCGCAAGAACCCGGTTACCGGGCGCCATATGCTGCATAGCGGCGTAGATTTTGCCGCGCCTGCCGGCACCTCCGTGTATGCGGCCTCCGCTGGCATCGTGGTGGCGGCGGGCTGGATGAGCGCCTATGGCAACGTCGTGGACATTGATCATGGCCAGGGCGTGGTCACACGCTACGCGCACAATTCAAAGCTGCTGGTCAAGGCGGGTGACCTGGTGGCCAAACGGCAGGTC
>DATGQC010000519.1:0-2008 GCA_035304425.1 Advenella sp. | reverse complement strand
TGGTGTTTGCGGTGCTTTCCTGCTGCATTCTGGCCGTGCTGGGCATTGTCGCAGGGCTGTGGTCAGAAAAATTCGACCAGCTCGCGGCGTTTCAGAATTTTCTGATCATGCCCGCTACCTTCTTGTCGGGTGTGTTTTATTCCATCCATTCGCTGCCTCCGTTCTGGCAGGCGGTATCGCACTGGAATCCGGTTTTCTATATGATTGACGGGTTCCGTTATGGTTTTTTCGCAGTATCGGATGTTTCACCCTGGCACAGCGTTGCCGTGGTGGCAGCCTTTTTCGTGTTGCTCTCTGCCTACGCCCTGCGTCTGCTTGCTCAGGGATATAAACTCCGGACATGACTATGCTACCTACCCCCGAACAGATTCAACAATACATTGAGTCGCACTTGCCCTGTGAGCATATTGAAGTGCGTGGCGATGGCTCGCACTTCGAAGCGCTGATCGTCAGCACCGTTTTTGAAGGAAAACGCCCCATTGCACGGCACCAGGCGGTGTACGCAGCGCTGGGCGAAAGAATGAAAGCCGAAATCCACGCGCTGTCAATGAAAACCCTGACCCCCGAAGAGTACCGTAAGCATGGATAAACTCAGAATTGTCGGCGGGCGACGCCTGGACGGCGAGATCAGCATCTCTGGCGCCAAGAACGCGGCGCTGCCGATCCTGTGCGCAGCGCTGCTCACCGCGGAGCCGGTGACGCTGCGCAATGTGCCTCAGCTCAATGACATTAGCACTACGGTGCGGCTGCTGGCGGACCTGGGCGTGAAAATCACCCAGGAAGCCGACGGTATTGTGCATTTGCAGGCTGACCAGATCACCAATCTGGAGGCTTCCTACGAACTGGTGAAAACCATGCGCGCCTCGATCCTGGTTCTTGGACCGCTGCTGACGCGGTTCGGACAGGCTAAAGTCAGTTTGCCCGGCGGCTGCTCCATTGGCCAGCGTCCGGTAGACCAGCATATCAAGGGCCTGACGGCGCTGGGCGCAGACATTGCCGTAGAGCACGGGTTCGTCGTGGCAAGCGCTGCGCGCCTGAAGGGGGCATCCATTGTGACCGATATGGTGACAGTGGGCGGTACCGAACAGTTTCTGATGGCAGCGGCACTGGCCGAAGGCCAGACTGTGCTGGAAAATGCTGCGCGCGAACCGGAAGTCGTGGATCTGGCCGAAATGCTGATCTCCATGGGGGCGCGCATTTCCGGGCATGGCACCGACCGGATCGTGATTGACGGTGTTAAAAGCTTGCATGGCACCGATTACACGGTGGTGCCGGATCGTATCGAAGCCGGTTCTTTCCTGTGCGCCGTCGGTGCAACCGGGGGCGACATCATGTTGCGCAATGCCGCGCCCGATACCATGGGCGCGACGCTGGACAAGCTTATCGATGCCGGCCTGAGCATCGAGACGGGCGCGGACTGGATTCGCGCCTCGATGCAAACCCGGCCCAGGGCCGTGGGCTTTCGGACCCGAGAGTATCCGGGCTTTCCGACAGACATGCAGGCCCAGTTGCTGGCGCTCAACACCGTGGCAGTCGGTACGGCATTCGTTGTCGAAAACATATTCGAAAACCGTTACATGCACGTCCCCGAACTAATGCGCATGGGCGCCGATATTGAACTGGATGGCCACACGGCGGTCGTCAACGGCGTGCAACAGCTCATGGGCGCCCAGGTCATGGCGACCGATCTGCGGGCGTCGGCCAGCCTGGTTATCGCCGGGCTGGCGGCGACCGGCGAAACCATCATTGATCGTATCTACCATCTGGACCGGGGTTACGAAAAAATGGAAGACAAGCTGCAGGCGGTGGGCGCCGACATCCAGCGACTGCGGAGCTGAGACTCATGACACAGAATCCCCAACTGACCATGGCCCTGTCAAAAGGGCGTATCTTTGAAGAAACGCTGCCGCTGCTGGAGCAGGCAGGCATCGTCGTGACCGAACATCCGGACCAGTCACGCAAGCTGATACTGCCTACCAGTCGCGATGATCTGCGGATTTTGATTGTG
>DATGQC010000518.1:0-4186 GCA_035304425.1 Advenella sp. | reverse complement strand
GGCAAACGGCAGCATGTCGGGTGGTGCACCAGGACGCGCACGACTGGGTCCTGGATCCACTCAATGAGAACGGCTACGGCGCGCTGATGGTAGATTTGTATGATTACACCGCCCAGGGGCCGGTCTGTTCGTCCGATCAGTTTTATCGGGGCTGCCGGCGTGTGTGCGCCGACCTTGGGGTGGTCACGATTAACCTGTTCGGCCATCACGGCAGTTTCCGCAAGAATTTGCGCAACATCAAGCGGGCTTTTGATGATCGCGTGATCCTGTTTCCAGAAACAATTGATGGCAACCGGATCGTCATTGCATTCAGCGGCCCGCCGCTGCAGGTAACGCTTGCACAGTTGCAGCAGCGTGCCAGGCGGGTCCAGAGCCTGTACCGGTTACCGGCAACGGGCTGGCTTCGGACATTGCTCCAGGCAAATGACAAGACCGGGGAGCGGATCAGTTTCTGAACGCCGGTCATTTGCCGGTACGCCCGCATTGCATTGCGGGGCGTACCTATTCTCGTTAATACCACTGGTACAAAGCGGTTTGCTGTGACAGAATCGCTGAGTTCAGAACATGTCATTCAGGAGTTGTTATGATCAAGGGCACGTTTACCTTCTGTCTTTCCGCTGCGCTGGTTTCGAGCGCATTGTTCACGGGCGCGGCCCAGGCGGCAGACAAGTTTGTTGCCGTCACATCCATCGTCGAGCACCCGGCCCTGGATGCGGTGCGTGATGGCGTCAAGGAAGGGCTGGCCAGGCAAGGCTTTGAGGAAGGCAAAAATCTGAAATGGAAGTATCAAAGTGCGCAAGGCAACACCGGTACGGCTGCCCAGATCGCACGCCAGTTCATCGGCGAGAAGCCCGATGCGATCGTCGCCATCGCCACGCCGTCTGCGCAGGCCGTCGTTGCCGCCACCAAGCGCATCCCGGTGGTGTATTCCGCTGTAACCGACCCGATTGCGGCCCAGCTGGTCAAGTCTATGGACGCTTCGGGCGGTAACGTGACGGGTGTTTCCGATGTGCTGGTCCTGGAAAAGCAGATTGAGCTGATCAAACAGGTATTGCCTGAGGCCAAGCGCGTGGGCATTGTCTACAATCCCGGCGAGGCCAATTCGAGCGTGGTGGTCAAGCGCCTGAAAGAACTGCTGCCCAAGTCCGGCATGACGCTGGTTGAAGCGTCCGCGCCGCGCTCGGTGGATGTGGGCTCGGCAGCACGCAGCCTGGCGGGCAAAGTGGATGTGATCTATACCAATACCGACAATAACGTCGTGTCTGCTTACGAAGCGCTGGTCAAGGTGGGCAACGAGTCCAAGATCCCGCTGGTCGCTTCGGACACCGATAGCGTCAAACGCGGCGCCATTGCCGCCCTGGGTATCAACTATAAGAACCTGGGAATACAGACTGGTACAATCGTGGCGCGGATCCTGAAAGGCGAGAAGCCTGGCAGTATCGCATCCGAGACCAGCAACACACTGGAACTGTTCGTCAACCCAGAGGCTGCCAAAAAACAAGGGGTCACTTTAAGCGAGGACTTTGTCAAAAGCGCCAAAGTGGTTGTGAAATAACCCGTTGTTCCCCTTTTTACCGGCCTGGGCTCATCTCAGGCTTTTTTATTTGATCACAAGTTCTTAACATGTCTCTTTTTTCTTCCCTTGGCGCGCTGGAGCTGGGTTTTATCTACAGTCTGGTCGCGCTGGGCGTGTTCATCTCCTTTCGCGTCTTGCGCTTTCCCGACCTGACGGTCGATGGTACGTTTGCGACAGGTGGCGCGGTGTCTGCGCTCCTGGTCAGCAGCGGTTATGATCCCTTCCTGGCCAGCGCGGCAGCGATGGTCGCTTGCGGCTTTGCCGGAATGATTACCGGATGGCTCAACGTCAAACTGGGCATCATGGACCTGCTGGCCAGTATTTTGATGATGACGGCCTTGTATTCGATCAACCTGCGCATCATGGGCGGACCCAATATCCCGCTGATTACCAGCGATACCGTGTTTTCGCTCACGCAACCGGCAATGCTGGACGATTTTGTCTGGCGTCCGGCCTTGCTCTTTATTGTTGTGGTGGTCGTCAAAATTGTTCTTGACGCCTATTTTTCAACCCGGTCGGGGCTGGCCATGCGTTCGACCGGTTCAAATTTGCGGATGGCGCGAGCCCAGGGCATTGCCACAGACCGTATGGTCCTGATCGGCATGGCGCTGTCCAATGCGCTGGTGGGCCTTGGCGGGGCGCTGTTTGCCCAGTCGCAGGGCGGTTCTGACATTTCAATGGGAATCGGCACCATTGTGATTGGTCTGGCGGCGGTGATTGTAGGGGAAAGCATTTTGCCCGCGCGGCGGTTTCTTTTCATCACGCTGGCGGTCATTGCGGGGGCCATTCTCTACCGTTTTTTCATTGCATTGGCGCTCAACAGCGATTTTATTGGCCTCAAGGCACAGGATCTGAATTTGATTACAGCGTTGCTGGTGGCCATTGCGCTGATTCTGCCCAAACTGCGCCGTAACCTGCGAATCAAAGGACGCGCCTGAGATGCTAAACGCACAAAATCTGCATATTACCTTCAATGCCGGTACGCCCATTGAAACCCGCGCCTTGCGCGGCCTGTCTCTGCGTATTCCGCAAGGGCAATTCGTGACGGTGATCGGCTCCAACGGCGCCGGCAAGTCGACTTTTCTGAATGCGGTGTCGGGTGAGCTGATGGTTGATTCGGGCGCCATTCATATTAACGATGAAAACGTGACCCGCAAAAGCGTGTGGCAGCGGGCGGGCAATGTGGCGCGCGTATTCCAGGACCCGATGGCGGGCACGTGCGAAGACCTGACAATCGAAGAGAATATGTCGCTGGCCTATTGTCGCGGCGGCCAGCGCGGCCTTCGACCGGCATTGCGCGGTGACCTGCGACAGTTATTCCGCGAGCGGCTGAGTATTCTGGGACTGGGCCTGGAATCGCGCCTGACTGACCGTATCGGCCTGCTGTCGGGCGGACAACGCCAGGCAGTGAGCCTACTGATGGCGGCGCTGCAGCCCAGCAAAATACTCTTGCTGGATGAACATACAGCGGCGCTCGACCCACGGACCGCGCAATTTGTCCTGGATCTGACCGAAAAAATTGTCACGGAACAGAAACTGACAACCATGATGGTGACGCATAGCATGAAACAGGCGCTGGAGGTCGGCGAACGAACCATCATGCTGCATCAGGGGCAGGTGGTGCTGGACGTGGCCGGCGAGCAGCGCCGGGGTATGACGGTCAGGGACCTGTTGCAAATGTTTGAGAAAGTCAGGGGAGAGCAGATCACCGATGACGCTCTGTTGCTTGATTGACACTATGCCGGTCCAAAAGCGCCGGATTTAATCCTCCCTGGCGGGCGGATGACGACAAGACCGGCGCAGGCGTGTTATTTTTATTGCATCGTTGTCTGCCGGTGGCCGGCAACGGTGATGTGCCAGGCGTGCCGCCAGCGGCGATTGGCTCAGGCTTCCCCTTTTATGTCGGTGGCGTTGACCAATGCGCGGTGCTCTCAGCATGAACCGATGGGTCAACGCGGCTGTGCTTCATGCCTATTATGGGGAGTGGCGCATTGCGCGGGTTCGCTGACCTATGTTCCGCTTCTCCGAGGATCGTGTTCACAAGATATCGGAGAAGCTGATAAAAACCCTAGAACTTAAGGGTTTATACTAAATAGTATTTGCTTAGGCAATTATTTTCTGGTTATAATCTTTTCTTCAACACCGTTCAATCAGCTATCCGTCAGGATCAGCCCTCGCTCTCAAGGTTTCCAGCCCAATGACAAACAGACTCTTTTTACACAAGCGCTATGTTGCAACAGTTTTGCTGTCGTGCCTGGTTGCGCTAAGCGGTTGCGGTAAGGAAGATCAGCAAGCAGGTGCGCAAAGCGGCCCGCCGCCGACACCTGTCAGCACCATCAAACTGACTGAGACACCTACGACTATTTTTACGATGCTGCCCGGCCGGGTCAGCGCTGTACGCGATGCGCAGGTCCGCGCACGGGTTAACGGCATCGTGCAGAAAATTGAATTCGAACAGGGCCGTGAGGTGAAAAAAGGGCAGGTGCTCTTCCGGATTGATCCGGCGACCTACCAGGCACAATACGCACAGGCCGAGGCGGCCTTGAATCAGGCGAAGGCGACGGCAGGCAGTGCTCGGCAACTGGCCAATCGCTATAGCACCCTGGTCAA
>DATGQC010000517.1:0-2216 GCA_035304425.1 Advenella sp. | reverse complement strand
TGGATATTGGGATCGTAGCGCCGCTCGGGCGGCATGTAATCGGCGCGCAGGCCTTCACCCGTGCAGGCCCAACTGGCGCCGCCATCGCGGCTCTGCCAGACCCCGCCGCAGGACACCGCCACGCTGACGTGCTGGCTGTCCTGAGGATCGACACAGATCGAATGGATGCCCGGCCAGTCGTAGCCGCCACCTGCCCATTCGGCCCGTTCCGGACGCTCCCAGAGTGGGCGATTCAGTGTCCAGGTATTGCCGTGATCGGAGGAATGGAACAGCCCGCCAGGAAGGGTGCCCGCCCAGAGCACGCCGGGTTCATCGGCACCGCCGGCTTCCAACGCCCATATTTGCTCCAAGCTCCAGGGCGCCGCTGGCGGCAGATCGGTGCCAGCCGCTGTGGACATCGCTTCGGGTTGGGGCGGATAGACGGGCACCGCACAGGCCTGCCAGGGGCCGCCGGAGCCCGGGCGGCGCCACAGCTTGACCCCGAAATGCCCAAGGTTGAGCGCGGCGTAGAGTGTCTGGTCACGAGGGTCGGCCAAGACCATGCTGACTGGCTCGCCCATGAAATGCGTTTCGGTTTGTCGCCACTGCCCGGCGATGGGCTCGAAGATCAGCAAGCCCTTGCGCGTGGCGATCAGCAGGCGTTCATGCATGTCAGCCTCCCGATGCTCAGCCACCGGTCAAGGCCTGTACCACGAACACCTCGCTGGAATCACCGAGGGGATCGCTGAGCCGCTGGCGGTCGCGCACGGCCAGGCCATCGACAAAAATCTGCACATGCCGACGCAACTGACCTTGATCATCGAGCAGGTAACTGCGCAGACGCGGCTGCTCCTGCATCAGGCTATGCAGTGCGCTGGCTACCGTATCGCCCAGTACCTCGCGCTCCGGCAGGGAGAGGTGGCGCTGCAGCGCCGGGGCGAAAACCACATGGGGCATGGGTCACCCCCGCTAAAAAAATGATCTAGACAGTGTAGGAGTAGACCCGGTCCGTACGATTCCGTGTGGCGGAAAGCCTGGATTGAATGCTACTAAGTCATGCAGGTTTGATCGCTTTTGGGCACAAAGAAAGGCGTAATGCCGAGAATAAGCGCACTGCTCAGCGGCAAACGCATCGGCCGGATACGCGCAACAAGAGATTGGGCATCACTGAAGCCTCCGCAAGGTCGGTTAACTCACAACCAGCGGCGCACCCGTGCCTGGTAGGCCTGGAACTCAGCGCCAAACAGCGCCTTCAGGGCGCGCTCCTCAGGTGCAATCTGGAATCGGTTCATGTACAGCACGAAGCCAAGAGGCCCGAGCAAGGCTACAGGCGACGCCAGATAAGCCGCCAAGGCGACCAGAAACAGAGCGAAGCCGACGTACATGGGATTTCGTGAGTATTGATAAATGCCCGAGCTCACCAAGGCTGAAGCGGTTTCAGGCTTCAAGGGGTTCACGGTAGTTTTGGCACGGCGGAATGAGACGGCACCCGACAGGCAGAAAAAAGCACCCAGCGCCGTAATGGTCAACGCCAAGGCAATGCGCACCCATTCGGCAACCGCGATGCTCGGAACATAGAAGGACAGTAACCACATCGCGGCGCCAATGAGGGAGGCGATAAGGGGCGGAGGTATCTTGTTTTCGAGCGTATGCATTGCTTTTCTCTTTCGACGTGTTGTTCAAGCCTGACAGGCGCAGCGTTTATGTTGCTATCGGGTGTGGCTTTTCCGGCCGATTTCAGTACGTACTTTTGCATCAAGATCAGCGGCAGTGCAAATACGCAAATCATGTTGAAGTTGCCCGTCCCACTGCCAGTTGCAGCGTTCATTAGCGCAGATAACCAGGGGATTGTTGTGGTTGTTTATGGAGAGCAAGACTGAACAGGAAGGGCAGTAAGGCGTAAGGTTAACGAGGGTATAGAGATTGCCGTGCAGGGTCGGCGGTAACCAGCGCCATGACCAATGGATATCTATGAGGATGTCCTCCGTATAGGCAACGAAGTCTGGCTCACGGATATCCATCGCGCGCGTGGAATAAATAAAATAAATAAGCGTAATAATAAAAAGAATAAAGGGTGCTGTAAGCATCAGCACCCAGGCTGGAACGAGCGTAATCAGTGATGCCGGCGCGGCCCTTGCCATATTTCCAACAATTGCCCAGTCCCATAAGTAGAAAGTGCAACTGATGATTAGCACAATAACTATCAAGCCCCGTATAGGGCCACGCCAGGAATTTTT
>DATGQC010000516.1:0-4663 GCA_035304425.1 Advenella sp. | reverse complement strand
TGTCGGCCATGTCACATGTGATCGCCACGGAAAACCTGATCAATCTGGATTTCGTCCGCGCGCGTTGTGAAGGAAAAGCATTCCAGGAATGGCTGGACTTTGTCAGCCAGCCGGAAAATTCACCCGAAGCCATGGAGGCCGAAACCGGCGTGCCGGCCGAGCAGATCCGCGGCGCGGCCAGGCTTTTTGCCACCGGCGGCAATGGTTCTATCTATTACGGCCTGGGGGTGACCGAACACAGCCAGGGCTCCACCACTGTGATGGCCATTGCGAACCTGGCCATGGCCACCGGCAACATCGGACGCGAAGGCGTGGGCGTCAACCCACTGCGTGGCCAGAACAACGTGCAGGGTTCGTGCGACATGGGCTCGTTCCCGCACGAGCTGCCGGGCTATCGCCATATTTCCGATGACGTGACCCGCCACGACTTTGAAAAAGCCTGGAATGTCACCCTGCAATCCGAGCCCGGCCTGCGCATTCCGAACATGTTCGACGCTGCGCTGGAAGGCACCTTCAAAGGACTGTACTGCCAGGGCGAAGACATTGTGCAGTCGGATCCGAATACCCAGCACGTGGCCGCATCGCTGTCCGCCATGGAGTGCGTGGTGATCCAGGACATCTTCCTGAACGAAACCGCCAAATACGCCCATGTATTCCTGCCGGGTTCGACCTTCCTGGAAAAAGACGGCACCTTTACCAACGCGGAACGCCGTATTTCACGGGTTCGCAAGGTCATGGAACCGGCCAGCGGCATGGCAGACTGGGAAATTACCTGCGCCCTGTCCAATGCGCTGGGCTATCCCATGAACTACAACCATCCATCTGAAATCATGGACGAAATCGCGGCGCTGACGCCGACCTTCACCGGCGTGTCGTTCGATCTCATCACCAAAATGGGCAGCGTGCAGTGGCCCTGCAACGATGCGGCGCCTGAAGGCACGCCGATCATGCATATTGATGAGTTCGTCCGCGGTAAAGGCAAATTCATGATCACCAAGTACATTCCGACGGACGAAAGAAGCACCCGCAAATTTCCGCTGCTCTTTACCACCGGCCGGATCCTGTCGCAATACAACGTGGGCGCGCAAACACGCAGAACCCCTAATGTGGCCTGGCATTCGGAAGACGTACTGGAAATCCATCCGGTCGACGCCGAAGACCGCGGCATCAGCCAGGGCGACTGGGTAGGCATCCAGAGCCGCGCCGGCGAAACGGTATTGCGGGCTGACGTGACCACGCGGGTACAGCCGGGCGTGGTCTACACCACCTTCCACTTTCCCGAATCGGGTGCGAACGTGGTGACCACCGATAACTCGGACTGGGCCACCAATTGCCCCGAGTACAAGGTGACCGCCGTCCAGGTGACGCGTGTCACGCAACCGTCGGCCTGGCAGCATAAGTGGTCCGAATTCAATCGTGAGCAGCGGGCACTTCTGAAAAATCGTGTCACGATGGACGAAACGCCGGTAACCAGCTAACGACAGGATTTTTCTTGATGGACAAGGTCGTCACTCCAGCTTCAACGGCCGCAATAAAGGGCAGTGATCCGACCGATTCGGTCACGCTGCCCGTCACACTGGCGCGCAGTCTGCCGTTACAGGTCAACCGCGTGCGCGACGGCGTCATGCATTCGCCGGCCGAAAGCGATGCCATTGCCGTCGAAACGCCGGTTGCCGTTGAACTCAATGGCATCAACCATGCGGTCATGCTTGCCACCCCGGACGACCTGGAAGATTTCGCCTGGGGTTTTTGCCTGACGGAAGGCATCGTGCGCTCTCCCGATGACATGCGTGATATCGAGCAGGAACATACAAGTCTGGGCATCATTCTGCATGTGCAGATCAGCCCGGCATGCATGCAATTTCTCAAGGAGCGACGCCGCCAAATGGCCGGACGTACAGCCTGCGGCCTATGCGGCGTTGAAACCCTGGAAGCGGTGCGCCGGCTGCCGCCTGTGGCGCCGCCCAGCGGCGCCGGCGCCCCTGCGTCACTCGCCCCCGGCCCTGCCGCTTCTGTGCCGCGGCATGACCTGCGTGCCATGCCGGCCGGCCTGACGCTGGCACAACTGCTTGAAGCCATGCACGCATTGCGCGAACAACAACCCCTGCACCAGGATACCGGCGCCACCCATGCCGCGGCCTGGGTGGCCGCTAACAGCCAGACGCCCGCCTTCATTCGGGAAGATGTGGGCCGCCATAACGCACTGGACAAAACGATCGGAGCCCTGCTGCGGGACACTCAACCCATCGCCCATGGCGCGCTCCTGGTATCGAGCCGCGCCAGCTTTGAAATGGTACAGAAAGCCGCAATGGCAGGCTGTCCTGTGCTGGCGGCGGTGTCGGCGCCGACCTCGGCGGCAATCGCGCTGGCCGAAGAAACCGGCATCACGCTGCTGGGCTTTACCCGCGCCCGGCAAGCGACAATCTACGCCCATTCACAACGCTTTCAATTATCGGACAAAGGCAAGGCATCATGACGACTCCACACGTGTTCAATACGACCGCAATGCTCATCAAAATGGCAAACCAGATTGCCGGTTTTTTCGAAGCGCTGCCCGACAGGGAAGAAGGTCTGCGCAGCGTCTACGAACATATCCGCAAGTTCTGGGAACCGCGCATGCGCATTGCCCTGCTCGAATTTCTCGAACAGCATCCTGACGGGCAGGATGGGGAAATAGGACTTTCAGCATTCGCACTGGAAGCCATCAATAACCACAAGGCGGACCTCAGGCCCGCTGACTACACTGCAACACCTGCTATCCCATAAGGCCTTCAGGCCATGCATATTCCATAATCCAAGGAGACATTTATGAATCAAGCCGTTACCCGTGGCGGATTCTTTAGCAAGGAGCGGATCACAGCCGGTCCGGGTTTTAACAGGTGGATGGTTCCGCCTGCTGCGTTGGCCATTCACTTATGTATCGGACAGGCTTATGCCTTTTCCGTATTCAATAAACCAATGACCCAGTTGCTGGGTATTTCCGAATCCTCCCCCGATGACTGGACCATTCCGGAACTGGGCTGGATCTTCAGTATTGCCATTGTTTTTCTTGGCCTGTCTGCCGCCTTTGCCGGCAAATGGCTGGAAGAAGTAGGGCCGCGCAAGGCCATGTTCGCTGCTGCCTGCTGCTTTGGCGGCGGCTTTCTGGTGGCGGCGCTCGGTCTGCAACTGCATCAGTTGTGGCTGGTCTATTTCGGCTACGGGGTCCTGGGCGGCATTGGGTTGGGCATCGGTTACGTCTCGCCCGTATCCACACTCATCAAATGGTTTCCCGACAGGCGCGGCATGGCCACCGGCATGGCCATTATGGGTTTTGGCGGCGGCGCCATGATCGCCTCGCCCTTGTCGCTGAAACTGATGAACGCGTTCAAATCCGACACGTCCATGGGCGTCACAGAAACCTTTGTGGTGCTGGGCGTGGTCTATTTTGTGTATATGTGCATTGGCGCATTGGCCGTGCGCATTCCAGCGCCGGACTGGAAGCCGGAAGGCTGGACCCCGCCGGCCCAGCAGAACGCCATGATCTCCCGCAACCACGTGCATATTGATCGGGCGATCAAGACACCGCAATTCTGGCTGCTGTGGTGGGCCTTGTGTCTGAACGTCACGGCCGGTATCGGCGTACTTGGCCAGGCGTCGCTGATGATCCAGGAGAGCTTTCAGGGTATGATCACCGCCGCAGCCGCCGCCGGTTTTGTGGGCTTGCTCTCGCTGGCCAACATGAGCGGACGCTTTCTGTGGTCAACCGTCTCGGACTATATCGGCCGTAAAGTCACGTACGGCACGTTCTTTGTACTGGGCACCATCCTGTATTTTCTGGTTCCCGGCATGGGCACAGGCGGTCACGTCGCCCTGTTCGTGTTGTTCTACCTGGTGATTCTGTCCATGTATGGCGGTGGTTTCTCCACCGTCCCGGCCTATCTGGCCGATCTGTTCGGCACCCGTTACGTGGGCGGCATACACGGCCGCCTGCTGACGGCCTGGTCTGCAGCCGGCATATTCGGCCCGGTTCTGGTCAATTACATTCGCGATTACCAGTTGCAGATGGGCATACCGCGGTCCGACGTCTATATCTACACCATGTACGTGATGGCCGGGTTGCTGGTCATCGGTTTCATCTGCAATATGCTGATCCGCCCCGTCAGCGCCGAGCATCATATGCAGACTGACAACATTGCGGGCGAGCCGATTGCCGCCGGCGCCAAATAACAGGGAGTAAACACATGCAAGATACCGCTCAGCGAAAAACCCCGATGGGACTGATCGTAGCCTTCTGGCTACTGGTTGGCGTCCCGTTGATCTGGGGCGTGGCCAACACCATTATCACAGCCGCCGCCCTCTTCAAATAACCACCCTGGCTGCAAACACAACCCCTGCGGCGACCCTTCGGCGTCGCCCCGGGTACACCATGCCAATTGATCGACAACGCCGCAAAAAGCACTGCTTGATGCGGCGTTTTTCTATAATGTGGCTACATCCGGGAAAGCCTCGCCTCCAGCATCTGTTCAAGGAACCATCATGAGCACCCACAAGCGCATCCTTCTGGTTGAAGACGAAATCAGTATTGCGGCCAATGTTTGCAGCTATCTGGAAAAGAAAGGCTATCTGGTGGATGTCGCCTATGAAGGCCATGCGGCCCTTTCCCTGCTTGACCAGTATGCCT
>DATGQC010000515.1:0-7606 GCA_035304425.1 Advenella sp. | reverse complement strand
AGTCTTCAGGGAAAGTCAGCGAGAATGTCTTGCTTTCACCGGCTTTCAGGCCGCTTGCCGCTTCTTCAAACTCGGGCAGCATACGACCCTGACCCAACTGGAACGGAAAATCGTCCGCCTTGCCGCCCTCGAACTCAACGCCATCGATCTTGCCCACGAAATCTACCGTAACACGATCGTCTTTTTCAGCAGCGCGCGCAGCGTCTGCGCTGAAGGTGGCACGCTGCTTGCGCAGAATGTCGATGGTATTGTTGACTTCCTGTTCGCCCACCTCGGCGTTAAAGCGCGTGACTTCAAGCGCAGCCAGATCGGGAACGGACACTTCCGGGTAAACTTCAAACTTTGCAGCAAAGCTTAGCTGGCCATCTGCAGCATTTTCTTCTGTGGGCTCAATGGAAGGCGCGCCGGCAACACGTAATTTGGCTTCACGAACGGCTTCGTCAAACAACTGGCCCACTTTCTGATTGATCACGTCGTAACGAACGCCAGGGCCGTGACTGCGCTCAATGACGGAAACCGGTGCTTTCCCGGGACGAAAACCCTGCACTTTGGCGGTGCGGGCAACGCGAGCAAGTTGGGTTTTGACTTCTTTTTCAACGTCGTCAATGGAAATTACCAGATTAACCTTACGTTCCAGACCTTCTAGAGTTTCAACCGTTGGCTGCATTCGTGGACCTTACTTATGAAATAATTTAAGAATAACCTCGTATTCTACCCAAAAATCGAAAAAAACATGCTTCACGGCCAGCCTTTGAAAAAATTATGGGCGCCATGACCGCGGCTTTTTTGGTATATTTTTATTTTAGCCGATTACCCGTTTGCCCGAATGCAAAACCAAACTGGTGTAATTTGGTAAGCTTTGGCAAGACAAGCGCACCCGAGCCGTCTGCATCTGCATTTGGTCTCTTATTTCAGCATATCGAAGGAGTTTACGATGTCCGACCCTATTCATGAGCCTGGCAATGACCGTTATGGCACTCACCCGTCCGAGTCTGCGCAGGCTGCCCCTGGCGACACTCCCGCCGGCAAACCGCCAGGAAAGTCATTGTTCAGCAATGGCGGTTTTGTCATCGGCCTGATTATTTTCGGGCTGTTTACCGCGCTGATTACCTGGTCTGTCAGTTTTTCTGCCATGTTCTTTGGCGCAATTGGTTCCATGCTGTCGGTAGCTACCTGCTTTCTGGATCACGAACATATTCGTTTTTCCCGCGCCGAGCGCAATTGCAAGCTAGACGATGAAAACTGGGCCTATCTGGTCATCCGCGCTGTGTTTGGCATGATCTTTGGTACCGCCGCCTATGTGTTTACCTTCCAGAGCGTACTAAGCGATACACACTGGGCAGCGGTGGCGACCATTGCCGCCTTCTCCGGTTTCGTATTCGATTACCTGCTATTCAAACTCGGCAAATCCCGGAAATAACCCGCCGCACGTCATGCTTGCGCCCGGTAACACACAGCGGGCGCAATGCCGCGACGGCACAGGAGCAGGTTCACGGTTTACCCGTGAACCTTTTTTCTTGCTTGTCATCATGATTATTCATTGCAAAAGCAGACACGTGTCTCCTGCCAGCACCGCGTCTGCTGCCGTTGTATTATTCTGCTTTACTTGCCTGGCGCAACCGGCGACCTGTCCTGACCGCTCAGTCGCCCGCCAGACGGCACCGATTGAGCGCCCAGCACAACGCCGTTGATTGTCCGGCCGTACAGATTGTCGTCTTCAGCGTGGAACCGCTCGCGCGTTTCCTGCACGCTTCCGGTGAAGCGAGGATCCTGTGGCCGCTCATGCGAATTCATGAAATAGGCCACATCCCAGGCCTGCTGATCCGTCAGGGTATGATCTTTTCCAAGCGGCATATTGGCTTTTATAAATGCCGCGGCATTGGGCAGCTGATGCATCCCGGCCCCCCAGTTGAACGAGTCATCCCCCCACAGTGCTGGAAAGACCGTCACGCCGGCCGTCTTGCGCCCTTCCCCGTTCGCTCCATGACAGACCGCACACTGCGCCACGTATACCGCTTTGCCTCGCTCAAGATCCATTTTCTGCGCCGGTTCAGGCAGACGCTTGTAACCTTGCCCGGCCAGCTTGACGCCGGTTGGCGCTTTACTGGCGAGCCAGTACATATAAGATGAGAGAGCGACAATCGCCTCGGAATCGGCCGCTGGCGCCTTACCATTCATGCTATATCGGAAACAGCCCTGCAGTCGTTCAGCCAGCGTATTGACATGGCCGTTTTTCTTGCGATATGCCGGATACAGGACATAGGCGCCCCACATTGGCGCCGAGTCGGCCCGTCGCCCGGCATCAAGATGACAATTGACGCAATTGAGCGAGTTGCCTGTGTACTGCGGCAACAACCGGGATGTATGTAAAAAATAATCCTGTCCTTTTTTGACGGCTTCGCCAAACTCGTTGTCGGGAATCGCATCGGCCGCCGGCGGTGAAAAATAATTGGCAGCGGCGGGCGCGACGGCGCCTGGCTGGCCTTGGGGCGCCGAACCCTGTGCATGCGCTTGCGCCGGCTGACCGGAATCTGCTGGCGCCGCCACCGCGCCAGATGACATGAGCAGACAGGCGGCGGCTGCCATGCTCGCAAGATACGTCGTACGCTTGAATAAAAGACCGTTCATTGTTGTCCCCCTGCTTTTGTCGACGTTTGCGTTGCCGTCGCGCTGGCGGCTGCCGCGCTAATATCATTTCCGAAGTAAGCACTGACGCTGTCGATGTCCTCATCAGTGAGTTTGCGCGCCAGATGCGCCATCAGGCCATGCGGGTCATCGGCACGCGTGCCGGTTTTCCAGGCCAGCAGTTGGTTTTTGATATACATGGCAGATTGGCCCGCAAGCGCAGGGAAAGTGGGCGTCACACCAACGCCGCCCGGACCATGGCACTGCACACACGCAGGCAGCCCTCGCGACCAGTCGCCGCGTTGTGCCAGCCACGCGCCCGGCTTGCCTTTGGGGTAAGTGTCCTGTAGTTGCACTGCGCGGGCCGGGTCGATCACCGGCTTGAGAGATGCATACCAGGCAGCGACGGCCTTTTTCTGCTCGGCGCTCAGGGCCTTGGCGATCGGCTCCATGACCGCCTGCTTGCGCCGGCCTTGAGCAAACTGCTCAAGCTGAGCTTCAAGGTAGGGTGCCGGCAAGCCGGCAAGAAAGGGAAATCCTGCCGCCCCCATACCCTCGCCATTTACGCCATGACAGGCCATACAGGGCGCCTGGCCTGCAATGCCTTCGGTTGCAATACGTTGACCCTGCGCGCCATCATCCGCAGACGCAATCTGTGCGGATACCCAGAGCGCGCTGCAAGCGCTGACGATAGCCCACACCGGTATGCCGCTACGCCTTTTTTGATTGCTCTTCATCTTCTGCTCCTGACCCGAATGTGACCGAATTTATATAGCACGTAATTATTAATATATGTCTTAAAGTAATTTTACAGGGCTCGTTGTTCGGGGTAAAGCAGGCCTGTCGTGCCATTACACATTCAGAAGAGCCATGACGGCGCATCAATGCACCGTCATCAAGCAGCGACGCACGCCGGAGGGGTGAGCGCACCAATATCGATTCAACGCAAGCCCATTCACATCACCGTCTGGCGGCGGCAAAGCCTGGTGCGCCTTTTGATCCGGCCAATACGCACTGAATGCGCGCGCTCAGCGGCCACGGCGCACCTCAAAAAAGCCGCTTGCCGCCAGGGTGATTTAGCGGCATTCGCTTAATGATTATGATGCACACGGTCCTCCATATCATTATCATCCGCATGGCTGGCATGACTATTGCTTTAGCTCTATCGCTTATTCACAAATGCAATTTGCCTTTACGCAATTTGCCTTTACTCATCCCGGAGCTGATCAATGAAACGTCGCAATATTCTTAAAACCATGGTGTGCAGTCTTGCTCTTGCATTCGGCGCCGGCGCGCTCAACAGCAGCTGGGCCCAGGGCCAGATCGATCCATCAAAACCCCCGATCAAGGTCGGCATACTGCATTCGCTATCGGGCACGATGGCTATTTCCGAAACTGTGCTGAAAAATGTCGCGCTGATGCAGATTGATGCAATAAACAAAGAAGGCGGCATTCTTGGCCGCAAGGTAGAAGCGGTCATCGTCGACCCTGCTTCCAACTGGCCGCTGTTCGCAGAAAAAGCGCGTGAATTGCTCAGCCAGGAGAAAGTGGCAGCCGTTTTCGGTTGCTGGACATCTGTATCGCGCAAATCTGTGCTGCCGGTTTTTGAGGAGCTCAATGGCCTGCTGTTCTACCCGGTTCAGTATGAAGGGGAAGAGATGTCGCGCAATATTTTTTACACCGGCGCGGCGCCCAACCAACAGGCCATTCCGGCCGTTGAATATCTGATGAGTGAAGAAGGCGGTGGTTACAAGCGTTTTTTCCTGCTCGGCACAGACTACGTCTATCCACGCACCACCAATAAAATTCTGCGCGGCTTCCTGCAAAGCAAAGGCGTGGCCGATAGTGACATCCAGGAGGTCTACACGCCCTTCGGACACAGCGATTACCAGACCATCGTGAATGACATCAAGCGCTTTGCTGCGGGTGGAAAAGCGGCTGTCATCTCCACGATCAATGGCGACTCCAATGTACCGTTCTATAAGGAACTTGGTAACGCAGGCATCAAGGCGATCGATACGCCTGTTGTCGCATTTTCTGTAGGCGAAGAAGAGCTGCGCGGCATCGACACCAAACCACTGGTAGGCCATTTGGCCGCATGGAATTACTTTATGTCCGTGGACAACCCTGCCAATTCAGCTTTCAAAAAACAATGGGCTGATTACGCCACTGCGCAAAAGCTGCCTGGTGCGGATAAACCGTTAACCAATGATCCGATGGAAGCAACCGTGATCGGCTTGAAAATGTGGAAAGCAGCCGTTGAAAAAGCGGGCAAGACCGACGTAGATGCCGTTCGTGCAGCCATGATCGGCCAGACAGTGTCGGCCCCGGACGGCTTTGAAGTCCAAATGGGCAGCAATCATCATTTGTACAAACCTGTCATGGTGGGTGAAATCCGGCCTGACGGGCAATTCGATATCGTCTGGCAAACAGAAAAACCCGTACGTGCCCAGCCATGGAGCCCGTTCATTGCGGGCAACGAAAAAAAGCCCGATGAAGTCAAATAAATGCACGCCATGGCCGGGCCTGTCGGACCGGCCATGCAATCACAGCAAAAAAGGGAAGGACCCGCATGAAACTTACCCCTTGCCGGATTAAAGACTGGATCGGAAAGCTGGCAATGCTCGCCAGCGTTCTATTTCTGTGCATAGCGCCGGCCCATGCGGCCACGCTGATACCCGCCGATCTGACCGCGCTCGTTTCCGGCAGCTACGCAGAGCGCAAGGCGGCCATAGAAAAATTGGCGAATGCCGATCCTGTGCTTGCCCGTCCGGTATTACAAAGCGTGTCTCAAGGCACGCTGCTAGGCCTGCCCGATGGTCGTGCCGTAATCAAGTCCGATCACGACTATACCGACCCATTATCGGGTAAAAGCGTCGCAGCGCCAACCGAGCCGACCCGCAAACCGGTGCTGAACAATGCACTGCGCCGGCTGATCCAGAATGCGCTGGCCTCGATGAGTCTGTTCGCCCCGGACAAGGCCACTCGTCAGATGGCTATTGATAATATGCTGAGTCGCCCCGACAACCTGTCGGCGCAGCAGCTGGATCAGGCACTCAAAGCCGAAACTGATACTGCGCTGAAACGAAAGCTCACAACCCTGCATGCCCTGGCGGCGGCTGCCGATAGCAGCACAGCGCCTGGACAGCGGATGCAGGCTGTGCAAGCGCTGGCCTCGGTCAACCTGCCCTACGCGCGCACGGTCTTGAACAACATTATTTCCGAAGAAAATAATCCTCAGCGTGCGATCTCTGTTGCAGCTGCCGCATCGCTTTCACACATTGACGCAAGGCAACGCAATTCTGCACTGGCCAACAATGCCTTCACTGGTCTGAGTCTGGGCAGTGTGCTGGTGCTGGCTGCACTGGGCCTGGCGGTCATTTACGGCCTGATCGGCGTAATCAATATGGCGCACGGCGAATTTCTTATGTTGGGCGCCTACGCTACGTATCTGACGCAGCGCGCTTTTCGATCGTGGATGCCCGAATGGTTCGACTACTACCTGCTGGCAGCGCTGCCCGTGGCTTTTCTGACAGCTGCGGCAGTGGGCATGCTGATCGAATGGCTGATTATACGTCACCTGTATGGGCGCCCCCTGGAAAGCCTGCTGGCGACATTTGGCGTGAGCCTGCTGATGATGCAGACAGTACGCCTGATCTTTGGCGCGCAGAATGTTGATGTGGCCAATCCTATCTGGATGAGCGGCTCCTTTGCTCCTATTGCCGAGTGGTTACCGGCTTTCGTGGTGCCATACAACCGGCTCATTATTCTCGCTTTTTCTATTGCGGTTGTGATAGGCCTGTATCTGGTCCTGACCCGTACGCGCCTGGGACTCTTTATTCGGGCGTGTACCCAGAATCGCACGATGGCAGCCTGCGTAGGCATTCGCACCCGCAAAGTGGATGCTTGCGCCTTTGCACTGGGCACGGGCATTGCCGGCCTTGGCGGCGTCGCATTGTCGCAGATCGGCAATGTGGGCCCAGATCTGGGTCAGGCTTATCTGATTGATTCATTCATGGCCGTGGTGCTTGGCGGCGTCGGCCAACTGATCGGTACCGTACTTGGGGCTTTCGGTTTGGGCGTGCTGAGCAAGCTCGGCGAACCGTTGCTTGGCGCCGTATTGGTGAAAATTGTCATCCTGCTGCTGATTGTCGCTTTTATTCAAAAACGTCCCCGGGGCCTGTTTGCCCAGAAAGGCCGCAGCGCGGCGGAGGTTTAACGCTTATGACCACATCATTCAAATTGACTATTCCTGAACGGGCCCCTCTATTTTCACCGACCGGCTGGCTGACCATATGCGCCGTGGTTATCGGCGTGTTTCTGGCGACTGTGCTGGGTACGCAATGGGCCGCACCCGGTAGCGCGCTGCATATCAGCGACTATACGCTCACGCTTGTCGGCAAGATGCTTTGCTATGCCATCGTGGCCATGTCGATCAATCTCGTCTGGGGCTACTGCGGCATCCTCAGTCTGGGGCATGGTCTGTATTTTGCGCTGGGAGGCTATGCCATGGGCATGTATCTGGTGCAGGCGCCGGTGCCGGGCCAGGCGTCGGCAGGGTTGCCGGCATTTACGTTTTTGCTCAACTGGACCGAGTTGCCCTGGTATTGGGCCGGAACGGATAACCTGACCTGGGCATTGATTCTGACTGCCCTGATGCCGGGGCTTGTGGCGTTTGTCTTCGGCTATTTCGCTTTCCGCTCGCGCATTAAAGGCGTATATCTGTCCATCATGACACAAGCAGTGACCTATGCGGCCATGCTGCTGTTCTTTCGCAACGAAACCGGATTCGGTGGCAACAATGGTTTCACCGATTTCAAGTCCATTGCCGGCTATTCCATCAGCGCGACTGAAACCCGTACGGTGCTTTTTCTGATCGGCTTTGTGGTGCTGGTCCTGGTGTTTGTACTGGTTCAATGGATCATGAAATCCCGATTCGGCAAAGTGATCACAGCGATCCGCGATAGTGAAAGTCGCGTCA
>DATGQC010000514.1:0-4912 GCA_035304425.1 Advenella sp. | reverse complement strand
GTCCGTTGAATGCCGAGCATCTCCAGATACAGACTATCCGGGACGGCAAATCCTTCAGTCACGTTCTTCAGTAACACGGCACTCAGGGCGTTACGCTTTCTGTCGACTACAGGCGCCAGGTTTCGTGCGAATTCGTACTTCATGATCACGCTATGCGCCTGGGCCAGCTGTGCAAGTTCCTTTTCAATACTGAGTTCAAAACAGGTTGCGCCTTCGTTATTAAGCACTTGCTGCACATCTCGCAAAGCCGCCAGCGCTTCTGATTCCGCCCGCAATCCGTCGCCCTGTAAGTTGATGGCCACTTTGATATCGCTCAGGCCATGCACAGAGGGCTCCACCTGTTGCGGCAACAGCACCTTTGCCATCGCTTGCGCATAATCTATAGACGCGGCATGCCAGCCAATCACATCCAGCGATTCGCTGGTCAGTTTCAAGCCGCTTCTGCTGACCAGACCGATTGATGGTTTAAACCCCACGACACCGCAATAGGCGGCCGGACGAATGATCGAACCGCCGGTTTGCGTGCTCAACGCCAGCGGCACCATGCCGGCGGCAACGCCCGCCGCCGATCCACTGGAAGATCCCCCCGGCGTATAAGCGGTGTTCCAGGGATTGCGGGTGCGTCCTGGGGTACGAAAGGCATATTCTGCGGTCACTGTTTTGCCGATGGGTATTGCGCCAGCCGAGCGCAATTGGGCAACGCAGGCCGCGTCATATTGGGCAGCCGGCTCGCTGCCGCCAAGGATGCCGCATTGCGTCGGCAGCCCGCAAACATCAATAACGTCCTTGACGCCAAACGGAATCGCCGCCATGGAACCCGTAACGGCAGTTGTGATATCCAGTTCGAGTTCCTCCCAGGGTCTGAGTCGGACCCATGCCCGCACCTCGGCCTCTCGTTGCCTGATTTTTTCCATACTGGCGCGTAGCGCGAAATCCGGCGGCAGGCCCGATAACACGTGCCTGCTGGGAAATAGCTGAGGACAGGATTCTGGGAACTGCATGGGCGTCATCTTTGCGTTCTCTCTGCTTTCAAAATGATCGAATGGGCAACAAAATGCGTTGACTGTTGATGCATAAATGGTAGAGTAAGCATTAATACCCAGTCCAATACTATTTTTGGCACAATTGATGATCATTTCGGAAATAATGAAACTCGACGGGCGGCTGCTCGTTTCCTTTTGCGTGTTGGCCGAGGAGCTGCACTTCGGCAAAGCAGCAAGTCGCCTCTCTGTCAGCCAGCCGCCGCTGAGTCGTCAAATCAGACAGCTGGAAGAATGGGTCGGTACGCCTTTGTTCTTGCGTTCAACCCGGAGCGTCTCTCTGACTGCGGCCGGCGCTGTCATGTATGAGCAGGCGCGCCGGATTTGCGCCGATATGGAATATATGTTGCAGACTGCCCGACAGATTGCGCGCGGCAGCACCGGTTCACTGTCGATCGGCATTACGCCGAGTGCGGCAAACTCGCCTCTGGTCGGGTCCCTGCATTCGTTTCGTCGGGATCACCCTGGCATACAACTGGATCTGCAGGAAATGGACTCGATCCGCATGACTGACGCCTTGCTTGCGCGACAACTGGACATTGCGCTCATGCGCCCGATCGTCAGGAGCGACAAGATACACATCACGACGGTGTACGAGGAACCGATAGGACTGGTGACCAGAACAGATCATGTTGTTGGTGGCAAGACCGTCAGGCTGACCGATATCGTCCGGCACCCTTTGGTCGGTTACGACGAGTCTGTATCGCCCTATTTTGCGACGATGCTTGCAGAAGTGTTCGCCAGCTCCGGGCTGACACCCAATATCGTCCAAAAGAGTCGTCTGCCGTCAATACTCACACTGGTGGAGGCCGGCGTAGGATTGGCCATTGTGCCTCAGTCCATGGCCCGATCACGGGCGGATATCCTGCGCTGGATTCCCATCGAAGACAATAAGGCGTGCATGGCAAAAATTGTTCTCGCCGTTGAGCGCGCGGCATCAAACCCGGTTATCCATCAATTTGTAGGATCGTTATTACGCAAAAAGACAACGCTGCCTGCTGCTCAGGTGCAACATGCCTGATTGCGATACCTGTACCTGTGCCGCCTGGCCATCATTTTGCGTCAGTAGTCTTGGCGCTGTCCTGCAGGAATGACGTGAGACAGCGTCTGTAGTCATTTGTGCAGCGCCATTGCCTTCACGCCTGAAAGTCAAGGCCGATGTCCAGCGCCCTGGTGCTGTGCGTGAGATACCCGATCGCAATATAGTCAACTCCGGTCTGCGCAACGGCCTGCACGGTTTCCGGCGTAATGCCGCCGGACGCTTCCGTTTGCGCCTTGCCCTTGCACATGGCCACGGCCTGACGCAAGGTAGCGCAATCCATATTGTCCAGCAGTACCAGCCTGACGCCCTCTTCCAATGCGATCGCCAGCTGTTCCAGGGTGTCGACTTCAAGCTCGACGGGCGTCAAATGGCCTGCATGGGCATGGGCCTGCCGAATGGCTGTGCGCAGATCGCCGGCCAGCGCAATGTGATTGTCTTTGATCAGCATGGCATCATCCAGCGCCATCCTGTGATTCCAGCCGCCGCCGACGCGAACGGCGTATTTCTGCAGAACCCGCAGACCCGGAATGGTCTTGCGGGTGCAGGTAATGCGCGCGTTCGTCTCTGCTACCCGCTTCACGAAATCGGCGGTCTGCGTGGCTATTCCGCTCAGGTGCGTCAGAAAATTGAGCGCGGTGCGCTCCGCCGCCAGGATGGACCGAATCTGCCCGGAAACCGTCGCCAGTACCTGGCCGGCCTGCACATGCGCCCCATCCTGCTGGACAATGTTCACGTCGATGGCAGGATCAATTTGCGCGAAGGCCAGGCGGGCCAGCGCCATTCCGGCAATCACGCCCGGGCAGCGCGAGACCAGATGCAGGCTTCCCTGCTTGCCGGCGGGGATGGTCGCCTGGGACGTAATGTCGCCTTTTCGCCCCATATCTTCTGCCAGCGCTGCCTGCACAAAGGGTAATAAAACAACGTCGGGTAATTCGTGAGCAGCGGGATTCATAAGCAAACAGGTCCTGTTAAAAAATCGCCTCATAGAGGCTGTTATATACTCAAAATGAGTATATAACAGCGATAAAAAACCGACAATGGCTTATTGAAAAGTTTATTTATTGACCGGCAGCTTACTGCCGGACAGCAGGCTTTCGAGCAGGACCGTATCCTTGAACCGGTACAGCTGCGCCGGACGGCCGCGTTCCTGGACGGTGCTTTGTCCGGTGGGCTCAAGCAAATCCTGGTGCTGCATCAGGCGCCGGAAATTCTGCTTGTGCAGTTCCATCCCGGCCAGGCTTTCGATACTTTTCTGCAATTGCAGCAGGGTAAATTCAGTGGCCATCAATTCGGAAATAACCGGGCGGTATCTGATTTTCGCCCGCAATCTGGACATGGCCATGGCCAGCACCCGGCGATGGTTGTGCTGCATGGCTTTGCCCGTCATGGCCTCGGGAAGCGCGCCGTCAAACAACGGTGATTCCGGAATCAGGCCCACTTCATAGAGCAATTCATAGCGGTACAGGGTATTGTCTTCGATCCAGGCATGTTCACCCTGCCCCCAGCACAGATCCACGCGTCGCTGCCGACTCTGGCGAATCGCATCATTTTCGGCGAAGGCGACCCATTTTCTCAGCGCAGGGTAAAACACGCGAGCGATCCATTCCGGCCTGCCCTCGCGATGGTCTTCCCAGGGAAAATAACGGTACCAATCCTGCCAGCTGGCATTGGCCTCCAGCAGACTCTCATCGGCCTCCTTGACCAGCCCCAGGTAACTGACATACAACACCGGTTGCCCCGAGGCTCGGGTACGCAGCGTATCCACAAAGGTGTAAAGCTGCTCTACGTAGCCCATGGGCTGCATCGTCTGGTTTTTGACCCATTGGCGCACCCCGGCCTGCAGGGAGCTATGCACGGGCGATAGCGGCCCATAAGGCAGGATATTGCCATTTTCCACGGTCAGCACCCTCGCGTTCAGATTGGTGATCGCGATCAACACCGCAACCACCTCGGTAGCGCCTTCTGCGGTGCTCGACACGGAAAAACCTGAAGCCATACCTGTACATATCCATCAACGATGTATGGATTCTATCAGAACGGCCTTGCTGGCATTTGCGCCACAAGGCGTACGCGCGGGAAATAAAAAGTGCTTTACGATTTATACTCATTTGGAGCATAATGTATTATCGAAAATGGCCCGGGATGCAGACACATGACATCGACTTCCTTCTCTGTACGCAAGACGTTTGATATTGATTTTCCAATTTCGACGGCGCCGTCATCCGGTGCCGGCATGGGCGCTGCCTGTCAGGTCAAACAGGCATGGGCGAGTGTGCCCGAGCCGCTTGGCCAGCACGAGCGGGACGCCTGCCGGCAACTGATTGTCAATCTGCTGGAAAAGCGGCATGCGGCGCTGGTTGCGCACTACTACGTGGATGCCGAGCTGCAGGACCTGGCGCTGCAGACCGGCGGTTGCGTCGGAGACTCGCTGGAAATGGCCCGCTTCGGCCGGGACCATCCGGCCACCACGCTGATCGTAGCCGGCGTACGGTTTATGGGCGAAACAGCCAAGATCCTGAGCCCCGAAAAGCGGGTGCTCATGCCCGACCTGGATGCCAATTGCTCGCTGGACCTGGGCTGCCCGCCCGATGCGTTTGCGGCTTTCTGCGACGCCAACCCGGGGAGAACGGTGGTGGTATATGCCAATACCAGCGCGCAGGTCAAGGCCAGGGCCGATTGGGTGGTTACCTCTTCGATCGCCCTGGAAATCGTCACCTACCTGCACCAGAGGGGTGAAAAAATTCTGTGGGGCCCCGACCGCCATCTGGGCCAGTACATTCAACAGCAAACCGGCGCGGACATGCTGCTATGGCAGGGTTCGTGCCTGGTG
>DATGQC010000513.1:0-12833 GCA_035304425.1 Advenella sp. | reverse complement strand
GCGGCCCGTGACTGTTGCCCGGGCGCAGCCTGCCGCTCTATTGAAGTGACACAACATACCTAAACAACGGAGTAATGATGGATTTCTCGCTCTCTCAGGATCAGCAAATGCTCGTGGCTGCCATTGAACAGCTATGCAACGGTTTTGACGATGAATACTGGCTCAACTGTGACCGAACAGGCGAGTATCCGGAGGCGTTTTATCAGCGCCTGGCCCAGGCCGGCTGGCTGGGCGTGGCCATGCCGCAGGAATATGGGGGGGCGGGCCTGGGCATTGCCGAGGCCGCGCTGATGATGAAAACCATTTCGCGGTCGGGGGCAGGCTTTACCGGCGCTTCGGCTGTGCATATGAATATTTTCGGCCTGAATCCGGTGGTTCGGTTTGGTTCGGAGGAACTCAAGCAACGCGCTTTGCCGCCACTGATCGAAGGCAAGGACAAAGCCTGCTTTGCCGTGACCGAACCCGATGCCGGGCTGGACACCACCCAATTGACCACGCGTGCGCAAAAGCACGGTGACCACTATCGGATCTACGGACGCAAAATCTGGATTTCCACCGCCCAGGTGGCCAGCAAAATGCTGCTGCTGGCCCGTACCACGCCCAAAGACCAGGTAGCCAAGGCTACCGAGGGTCTGAGCCTGTTCTATACTGATCTGGATCGCAGCCAGGTTGAAGTGCGCGAAATCGAAAAACTGGGGCGCAAGGCCGTTGATTCCAATATGCTGTTTTTTGATGGCCTGGAAATTCCCGAATGCGATCGCGTGGGCGAAGAAGGCAAGGGCTTCGAATATATTCTTCATGGCCTCAATCCCGAGCGCATCCTGATTGCCGCAGAGGCGGTCGGCCTGGGCCAGGTGGCGCTGGACAAGGCCGTCCAGTATGCGAAAGAGCGCACCGTATTTAATCGACCTATTGGTCAGAACCAGGGCATCCAGCATCCGCTGGCGCAATGCTGGATGCAGCTGGAAGCCGCCGATCTGATGGTGTCACGCGCGGCCACTGCCTATGACGCCAATGAGCCGGCAGGCGCATACGCCAATACCGCCAAATATCTGGCCGCCGAAGCGGCGTTCACCGCGTGCCAGACCGCGATTCAGACGCTGGGCGGCATGGGCTATGCCAAGGAATATCACGTTGAGCGCTATTTGCGCGAAAGCTTTATTCCGCGTATTGCGCCGGTCAGTCCGCAACTGATCATGTGCTTTATTGCCGAGAAAGTGCTGGGTCTGCCCAAATCCTATTGACGCCGCGCCGGCCTGCTGCGCTGCTTAAGACCGCGGCAGGCTGGCGCCGGTTGCGGCCACTGGCATTGCGGGCAACGGGCATGGAAGATCGGCCTGGCTGTTTAATGCTGTTCGATGAAAGTACACATCACCCGAAGTTTCTGGGCATGATTCTGCAGATTGGCTTCGATCCGGTACAGGGGCCCTGCGATGGAAATCGCAAAATGGCCGCCCGAGACCGTCACCGGCCAGGCGATGGCGCCGACATCGACCATGGATTCGCCCAGATTAGTGAACAGCCCTTTTTCCTGCCCGGCCCTGATCTCTGCCAGAAACTGCTGGCGCGTCGTAATGGTACGGTCATTGCGTCTGGCAAAACTCATCTTGTCCAGCAATGCCAGCTGCGCCGGTTCATCCAGCGCCGAGAACAGCGCCTTGCCCAGCGAATTGGCGTGGATTTCCTTTTGTTCGCCGGCCACGGCCACATAATGAATGGGATTTGCTGACGGCAGCACGTCCAGGTACACGACCGTGTTCAGGGAAGTGAGTTTACCCAGCACCACTGTTTCGCCTGTGATGGCGCACAATTCGCGCAAACTGGGGTACAGTCGTTCAAGTACCGGATCGGCTTTGGTGATGCGCTGCGCCATGGCAAGCAGCCGTCCGGTTGGATAATACCCCTGGCGGCGTGATGTTTCGTAAAGATAGCCCAGGCTCAATAGCGTGCGCACCAGCGCCAGGCAGCTGGACGCCGGAGCATTGAGCTCACGGGCCAGTTCCGAGAGCGCCAGGGGTTTTTGTTCGCGGGAAAAAATCTCGATGATCTCGATAACCCGGAGCGCGGTTTTGACGCGATGGTTTTCGGTGCCGGGGGCAGTGGTGTTCATGAATAGGAAAACAGGAGTGACAGGCTCACAGTTTAACCGATGCCATACTTTCTTACACTGTTTTGTTTGATTGCAGCGGGTACTCGTGCCATTCTCTGAGCGAAGAAGACGGCACGTTTCAGGCCGCGATTTAGTTCATGCTTAAAACAATTAATTAACACAATTGAAATACAAGGAGAAGATATGAAACGCGCATTCACGGCCGTTGCGGTCGCTGCCGTTTTTACAGGCACATCGTTCATCCCCGCCAGCGCCCGTACGGCAGAAGCAACCGCCGCCGATACCTTTGCGGTAAGCGGCCTGGAAAAACCAGGCTCGATCTCCATCGACAAGTGGGGCATACCGCATATCTACGCGCAGACGCTTTACGATGCCTTTTTCCTGCAGGGCTTTAACGCAGCGCGTGATCGGCTGTTTCAGATCGATTTATGGCGCAAGCGCGGCCTGGGTGAAATGGCCAAGGACTTCGGGCCTGATTATGTCGAGGGCGATCGCATGGCGCGCGCCGTTCTGTTTCGCGGCGATATGTATCGCGAGTGGCTGGCTTACGGTTCGGATTCCAAACGCGTGGCGCAGGCATTTACAGCCGGCATTAACGAATACGTAAAAATGACGAAGGCCGATCCGGCGCTGTTGCCAGAAGAATTCAAAAAGCTCGGTTACCAGCCTTCCATGTGGCAGGCCGAAGATGTGGTGCGGATCCGTCACCATGGGCTGACGCTGAATGCCAAGAACGAATTGGATCGTGCGCAGGTTTTCTGCAAAGTCAAGGATGATCCGGTAAAAGCAGACTGGCTGCGGCGTGAATTGAGCCCGACCATTGATCCGAAACTGGTCGAAGGTCTGGATCCATGCTCGATCCCAGTGAAAAAAATCAAGGATGCCTATGATCTGGCCACGGCCACGCCGAAACTGACCAAACTGCCGCCTGGCGCTAACCAGGCCAAGCCCGCAGACGGGCAGCGCCAGGAGAAACTTGAAAAAACATCTGCGGCAACGTCCAAGAGCCCGCTGCCGGTATCGGCGCTGTATGAAATTGTCAGGAACGATAGCGACACCGAAAGAGGGCTTGGATCGAATAACTGGGTTATTGGCGGCGAGCGGACAACGACCGGCAGGCCGATCCTGGCCAACGATCCGCACCGCTCCCATGGCGCGCCAAGCCTGCGGTATATCAGCCACCTGAATGCGCCTGGATTGTCGGTCATTGGCGCCGGCGAACCGTTTCTGCCAGGCATTTCGATTGGTCATAACGACCAGATTGGTTTTGGCCTGACCCGTTTTTACATGGATCAGGAAGATATGTACCAGTACGAAATCAACCCCGAGAACAAGAACGAATATAAATATCAGGGACGTTGGGAACCCATGGAGATCATAGAGGAAGACATTGAGGTCAAGGGCGGGCCGACCCAGAAGGTGACGCTGCGCTTTACACGCCATGGCCCGGTTCTGTATCAGGATGAAGGCAGCCACGCCGCCTGGGCCTTGCGCGCCGCCTGGCTGGATCTGGGAATGGCGCCGTATTTTGGTTCCATGGATTACATGCGGGCGACCAACTGGGATGAGTTCAAGGCCGCCATGAACCGTTGGGGCGCGCCCGGTGAAAACCAGGTGTTTGCCGACGCCGATGGCAACATCGCCTGGATGCCGGGCGGGCTCACCGTCAAGCGGGACTGGGACGGCCTGACGCCGGTTCCCGGCGACGGTCGCTATGAATGGAGCGGCTATCGGGACATGGACGAATTGCCCAGCCTGTACAACCCCGAAGCCGGCTATATCGTGACGGCCAATGAAAACAATATTCCTCCCGATCATCCGGCGTTCAAGAAGGGCGTCGGCTATGAATGGAGCAGCGATTTTCGCGCCAAACGCCTGAAGCGGATTATCGGCGCCAGCGACAAATCTTCGATTGCCGATTCCGAAGCCTGGCAGAACGATAAAGTCTCGCTGCCGGCGGTCAGGACCGTTACCGTGCTGCAACACCTGAACACCGATGACGAGAAACTCAAGCCCGTGGTAGACATGCTTAAAAAATGGGACGGCGAAGTCACGGCAGACAGCCCCGAAGCGGCCGTCTTCGAAGTATGGTTCAGCCGCTATTTGCGCAAGGCCGTGGTGGATCATGCGTTTGATCCGGAAATTGCAAAAATGATCGGGCTGGCCGACCCGGAACGGGTGCTGGATGTGATAGAAAACCCTGAAGGCTGGTTTACCGACGAGGAACGCAATAAGATTATGCTCGACTCGCTCGGTCAGGCCGTGGCCGAAGTCAGGGAAAAACTGGGCGACGATCCGCAAGCATGGAAATGGGGCACGTTGCACCAGGCGGTGTTTCTGCATCCTATGAATGCGTTGCTGTCGGACGAAGAGAAAAAGACGTTCAATGTCAATGCGGGTCCGATTGGCGGTTCCGGCTATACGCCCATGGCAACCAGCTATGGTGAAAAAAGCTATAACCTGACCTCGGGCGCCTCTTTTCGCATGGTGCTCGATGTCGGGCAGTGGGATGGCTCCAGAGTCATCAATACCCCGGGACAATCGGGCGACCCGCGTCAGCCCGGTTACCGCGACCTGGCGCCCCTTTGGGCAAAGGGTGAGTATATTCCTTTGACGTTCAGCAAGGAGAAGGTCAAGGAAAATACGGTCAAGGTCCTGCACTTTGAACCGGGGGAAAAGCAGTAACGTCGCTTTATGCTGACATGGCCGCATTTGCCTCGGGCAACCGGAGCGAACTTAAGGCGGCGAGCGCTGTCCAA
The DNA here is from genome assembly GCA_035304425.1 of Advenella sp. Taxonomy (GTDB): domain Bacteria; phylum Pseudomonadota; class Gammaproteobacteria; order Burkholderiales; family Burkholderiaceae_B; genus Advenella. The sequence continues at coordinate 7,964 of DATGQC010000513.1, read as the reverse complement.
TCTGTAACTCGCGCTGGCGGTTTGCGCGTAAAATGAATCAATCCTGCCTGTGTCTGCAAGCGTTGCCGACATGGGCAGGACTCTCATTGGAAGTCAGATTCCCAGGTGCGGTCATGAATGCGAAAGCGCGCATTTTCTTTTTTGGCGATACGCATGGCGGTTTTGAGCACTGTCGGGAGATTGTCGTGGCAGGCAAACCCGACGCTGTCATTTTTCTTGGCGACATCCAGGCTCACCAGCCCTTGCATGAAATTCTCGGCGACATTCGCCAGATGACCGACGTCTGGTGGATTCACGGTAACCATGACACCGATAGCGCGGCTATTTATCACAATTTGTTCAATTCCGAACTGGCTGACCGTAACCTGCATGGCAGAGTCGTGGATATTCATGGCGTGCGCGTTGCCGGACTGGGCGGCGTATTCCGGGGCACCATCTGGAATCCGGCCAGGCCTTACTGGCGGTTCTACTGCCCCCAGGATTACGAAGCGCACAGCCGGCTCAAAGCGGGCAAAAATGGACAGGGCGACCGCCTGCGTCACCGCAGCTCGATTTTTCCCAGCGATTACGAAGCCCTGATGCAGGAACAGGCCGATATTCTGGTGCTGCATGAAGCGCCCTCCTGCAATCGCTATGGTTTTAACGTGCTGGACCGTCTGGCGGTCAAGCTGGGCGCCACCCGGGTCTTTCACGGACATCATCATGACTGCTATGATTATTCGGCGCATTTCGAACGCATGGGGTTTGCTGCGCACGCGGTGGGTTTACGCGGCGTGCTTGACAGCAATGGTGTGGTCATTCGCGCCGGCGACCTGGATGGCAGCGGCGAAGACCGGGTTGCTGCGCTAACGACCGCTCAGGCGCAACCGGTCCGCTGAAGACTGAGCTATGATATGGCTTGAATCCGGCTTCGGGATTGTTAACCGCAGGAGAGCGTAATGAGTACAAACGTGATTAAGGCCAGGGTAGAGGGCATGACGTGCGACAAATGTGTCGCGCATGTAACCCATGCGCTGGAGTCGGTACCTGGGGTGGTATCGGCGCGGGTCAGTCTGGCGGGGTCATCGGCAGACATTGTTGCCAATGATAGTGTGACCGCGCAACAACTGGCGGATACCGTCAAAAGTGCGGGTTACGTTCTGAGCGTGTGAACCCAGCCGGTCGGGTAGGGGAGCCGTACTTATACCTGCTTTCCGACCAGATCGGGCGGCCAGGATAAAGCCGCTACATGCCTGGCAGGGCGTGTAGCGGCTTCGTTAAGGAATCCGGCTGCGCTGCGATAAGCAGGCATCAGATATCAATCGTCCCAGTCACGGTAGTGGCGGCGATGATAATGGCGGTCACGGCGACGGTCATCGCGATAGTAACGGCGACCGCGATCATAACGATCATCGCTATCCCTGAATACCTGGTTACCGACCAGGCCGCCCAGCGCGGCGCCGCCCAATGTGGCCAGCGGGTTGCCGTCAGTCAGCGCATAACCGGCGCCACCGCCCAATGCGGCACCGCCGACGGTACCCAGGTCCCGATTCGGGTGGCGGGTAGAGCAGCCTGCCAGAACGGCGCCCATAAGCGCCACAAGACAGACTTTTTTTATCATTTGCGAGGTCATAGTACACTCTCCTTATGGAATAACTATGGAGCTATCATAATCGCTTTGTTTGTACTGATGGCAAGCAAATGTATCGAAAAATAGCTGCTACGCCCATTTGGAAATGGATTGAAAGTTTAGGCATCTGGCGGTTGTATTCAAATTGCCACACGCTGCCGGAATGTATGGCCAGATGGTCGCCCGATGGCCGCCTGTTCGGCCAATAGTGTGATTAAAAAGACCATTTAACGCCGTCTGTCAAAGGAGACATGAATGATCCGGCTTTACGAACTCTGCGCCAGCGATCCCGACCTGGTATTTTCACCATACTGTTGGCGGGTGCGCCTTGCCCTTGCGCACAAGCGGCTGCCATTTGAAGCGAGCCCGATTGGCTTCATGGATAAGGAAAAAATCGCATTTGCAGACTCGCAACTGGTGCCCGTCCTTACCGATGGGGATATGGTGATCAAAGAAAGCCTGGATATTCTGGCGTATCTGGATCGTACCTATCCACAGGCGCCGCTGGGGCTCGATAGCGATACCGGGCGAGCGCGTGTCCGGTTTATTTCGGAACTGATTCTGCGTCATATTACGCCTGTCATTTTCAAACCGTCCCTGATGGCGATCTACGAAGCACAACCGGAAGCGGCCAAGGGGTATTTTCGGGAAAGCCGGGAAAAGCGCTTTGGGTGTACGCTGGAGCAGCTGCAAGCGAGCGCCAGCGCGAGCGATGCGCACAAGGCCCTGGGGGCGCTGGAAGCACAGCTGAAAACGACGCCGTATCTGGATGGCAGCCAGCCGGGAGCGACCGATTTTGTCGTCGTGGCGCACCTGATCTTCAGCTGGATATTCGGGTTTCAGTACTGGCAGGACGATTCAGCCGTTGGCCAATGGTTCAACCGCGTGCTGAACGCCTATGAGGAAGTGGCCGGTCCCGTAAAACGCCGGATTCATCCGGCGGCGGCCCAATACAGCCCGCGCTGATCTCAGGGACTGTCGATCGGGCATTGCATAAAAATAGCTTGCCCGGTTTGCGGACCCAGCGTATAGGGCTCAAAGCCCTGGCTGGCGTATAGCGCTTTGCCTGGCGCATTGCCATCGAGCACTTCCAGGGTAATTTTGCAGCAGCCCAGGTTGCGGGCCAGCTGTTTGACACGGGCCAGCAACTGCTTGCCTACTCCCTTGCCGCGGTACTGCGGCACCACCGCAAAATCGTGGATATTGAGCAGCGGCTTGCAGGCGAATGTGGAGAACCCTTCAAAACATAGCGCAATGCCAATCGGCTCCTGGCTGTCAAAGGCCAGTATGGTGTACATATTGCTGCGTTTTTTGAGTGACGCGATCAGATTCTTTTGGGTGTAGGCCGATAGCGGCTCGCCGCCGCCCATCGGATCGGATGCATAGGCGTTTAGCACAGTCAGAACTGCGTTGGCGTGCTCTGGATTGTCAAGGTCCGCCATCACAACGTCATACATGAAATCCCCCGTTTGCTTTTATTGAATATCTGCTGTTTTCAGGTCGATATAACCAACCGGGTGCCGCAAAATGCCTGTGACACCGGTTTTCTGCATGAAGCCTTGATTGTAGAAGAACAATGGGAAAATAGGCATGTCTGCAAACAACACTTGTTGGGATTTTTGCAACAATTCCCATCTTCTGGCGGCATCGGTTTCGTTGCGGGCAGTCTTGAGCAGCGTATCGTACTCGGGGTTGGACCAGCCGGTGCGGTTCATGCTGGAATTGCTCACAAAACTTTCCAACGCATTGTATGGATCGGCGTAGTCGTTGGTGAATGAACTGCGCGAAAACTGCAGCTTGCCGCTGCGCTGCTGGGTATAGAATACTTTGCTTTCAATAGCCTGCAGGCGCACGTCCACGCCCAGGTTTTCCTTGAACATGGCTTGCAATGCCTGCGCAATCTTGCGGTCATCAGGATTATTGATGTGGCTGAGCGTGACGGGCGGCAGGGTCGTATATTTTTCAGCATCCATGCCTTTTTTCAGCAATGCTTTGGCCTGAACTGCATCGGTTTTAACAAAGCCGTTGCTGGTTTGGTAGAAGTCTTTGCCATCGGGGCCCGTGAATCCCGGGCTGACGAAGGCGTCGGCTGCCTTGCGACCCTGTTTGACAACATAATCGACAATATCCTGCCGGTTGACGGCCAGGGCGAAGGCGCGCCGGATATCGGCATTCTGAAACGGCGGCATTTTGGTATTGAAGCGATAGAAATACACGCCGGCCTGCGGCACCGTCATGAACTCCTTGCTGTCTTTAACTTTGTCGTAAAGGGCGGCGGGCAGCGGCGAGGGGGTCGCGTCCAGCTCGCCGGTGCGAAACATCTGGTAACTGGTGTTCAGGTCATTAATCATGACCCAATCGACGGCATCCAGTTTGACGGCATCCTTGTCCCAGTAGTTTGGATTCTTTTCGAACCGCATGCTGCCGGCATGTTCCCATTCCCTGAGCATGAACGGTCCGTTACTTACATAACTGTCCGCTTCGGTGTGCCATTTCGGGTTGGCCTGGGCCACCTTCTGGTTGACGGGGGCGAAACCAGGATTGGTGAGAATGTTCAGGAACGACAGGCTGGGGGCCTTCAATGTGACCTGCAACGTGTGCTCATCCAGTGCCTTCACACCAAGCGCGTCAGCCTGGGCTTTGCCTGCGTTAAAGTCTTGCGCGCCGACAATATCGTACAGCAGAAAGGCTGCTGGCGAGGCGGTCGCAGGGGTCAGCAATTGGGTCCAGCCATAGACAAAGTCGGCGGCGGTGACCGGCGAGCCATCGGACCATTTGGCGTTCTGGCGCAGGTGGAATGTGTAGGTTTTCCCGTCTGCAGAGATATCCCATTTCTCTGCTGTGGCGGGAGCGGCATTATGTTTGGCATCCAGACGAACCAGGCCTTCCATCAAATTGTTCAGCGGTTCCCAGGAAATCAGATTCAGACCCAGCGCGGGATTCAGCGACGAGGGTTCTTCCACGTTATTCAGGCGCAATACTTTTTCGGCGTGGGACAGGGTTGGCAGGGCAATGCCCAGTGCGGCAGCAAGCAACGCAGCAGATAGCAGATTTTTCATGACAATTTCCAAACAAATGATTCCCTGACGGAATCCAATGTATGCAAACATACCTGAAAATGAAAGCGCCGTGGGCGCAAACGGGTATGTGGCAACAACCGTATCAGATTTCGTTCGCTGTCGGGCTGGTTTGCGGTGCGCGTGGGTCGTGCAGCCAGCAGCGTACCAGGCCCTGGTCGGGCAGAGGCGTAGCCGGCGGCGCGATCTGGCGACAGACGTGCATGGCATGCCGACAGCGTGCGGCGAATGCGCAGCCCGCTGGCGGGGCAAACAGATCGGGCGGCTGGCCGGCAATGGCTTTCAGGCTGGAGGCCGGCATGTCCAGGCGTGGTACCGAGGCGAGCAGCGCACGGGTGTATGGATGGGCCGGCTGGTCAAACAGCGCATGGACGTCGGCAGTTTCGACACATTGGCCGGCATACATGACCGTGACCCTGTCGGCAATTCCCGCGACAACGCCCAAGTCGTGGGTGATCAGAATGATGGCAACGCCAGTGCGTGTCTGGATATCTTTGAACAGCGCCAGCATCTGGGCCTGGATGGTGACATCCAGCGCTGTGGTGGGTTCGTCCGCAATCAGCAGATCGGGATCGCACATCAATGCAATAGCGATCACGATACGCTGGCGCATGCCGCCGGAAAACTCATGCGGGAATTGCTTCAGGCGCTGCTGTGGACTGGATATGCCCACCAGTTCAAGCAACTGGATGGCGCGCTCCCTTGCCTGGTCTGCAGTGTATTTCAAATGTCGTCGTACGCCTTCGGTCATCTGCTCGCCGATGGTAAGAGTGGGATTGAGCGCCGTCATCGGGTCCTGGAAAATCAGGGCAATGCGCCTGCCCTGGATCTCGCGCCATTGTGACGGCTTCAGCGTGGTCAGTTCAAGCCCGTCAAAGGTGATGGCGCCGCCGGTAATCTGGGCCGTCGTCGCCGGCAACAGCCCCATGATGGCCTGGCTGGTGACCGATTTGCCGCTGCCCGATTCACCGACAATGGCCAGGGTTTCGCCGCGTGCAATATGCAGGCAAACCTGACGCAGCGCATGAACGTGTCCGCCGTAAGTGCGAAAACGTACCGAGAGGTTATGCACGGTCAGCAGCGGTTGCGCCTGGCTGGTGGCCTGCGTCGCTGGCGCATCTGCGGTTGGGCTTGGAGTCGTGTGTAGCAGGCTCATTGGTTTTGCCCCAGCCGCGGGTCCAGGGCATCCTGCAGCCCGTCGCCCACCACGTTGAACGCGAACATGGTCAGGGAAATGAACAGGGCGGGGAAAAATAGTTGCCACCAGTCACCCGACAGAATAACGCCCAGCGCATCGTTGGCCATGACGCCCCAACTGGCGTATGGCGCCTGCACACCCAGCCCCAGGAAGCTGAGAAAGGCTTCGGCGAAAATGGCGGTGGGAACGGTCAACGTCATCTGCACCAGAATCGGCCCCATTGCATTGGGCAGCAAATGGCGGCGAATGATATGTGCCGTGCCGGCGCCGAAAGAGCGGGCGGCGGTGACGTACTCCTGGTTTTTCAACTGCAATACCTGGCCGCGCACCAGTCGCGCCATGCTGATCCAGCCGGTAATAGTAAGCGCAATAATGATGGTAAGCAGGCTGGGTCCCATGACCACCATCAGCAGAATCACCACCAGCAGATAGGGCAGGCCGTAGAGCACTTCCAGCACGCGCATCATGAAGATATCTGTCTTGCCGCCCTTGTACCCGCTATAGCCGCCGTAGGTGACCCCGATCGCAAAGTCAATGAGCGCTGCCATGAAGCCGACGAACAGTGAAATACGGGCGCCGTACCAGGTTCTGACAAAAATATCGCGGCCCAGTTCGTCGGTGCCGAACCAGTGCAGCGATGACGGCGGCATGTTCTGGCTTTTGAGATCCTGGGCGGTAACCGACCAGGCCGAGAGCATGGGGGCAAGCGCCGCCATGATAATCAGCATGATCAGAAACACCAGCCCGACCATCGCCGCAGGGTTGCCGCGCAAGCGCCACCAGGCACTGCGCCAGTAGGAAACGGAGGGGCGCAGGACATACGTCGCCGCTTGCGGATCGGGCGCGGCCGCCTCGAACATGTCGGCGGTTACGACCGGAACCTCTTGCGCTGTCGTGCGGCTATTCATGACAGCCCCTTGCGATGCAGTGCAATGCGCGGGTCCAGCAGGCCGTAGGCGATGTCGACCAGAAACAGCATGAAGACCAGTATGGCGCTGTAAAACACGGTTGTGCCCATGATGACCGGGTAGTCGCGGGTGCTGATGGAATCAACGAAATACCGGCCCATGCCGGGAATGGCAAAGATTTTTTCAATCACGAAGGTGCCCGTCAGAATGGACGCGGCCAGGGTTCCGAGCAGCGTCACCACCGGCAGCAGGGCGTTGCGCAGGCCATGCCGGATCACGATACGCCATGGCGAAAGGCCCTTTGCGCGCGCCATCGTCATGTAGTCCTGGGTCAGCACATCGAGCATGCTGGAGCGGGTGATGCGAGCCAGGATAGCCATGGGCGTGACGGCCAGGGCAATGACCGGCAGCACTTTATGCCATGGTGTACGCCAGGTGGCGGCAGGAAACCAGCCCAGGTTCACCGAGAGTTCCTGTATGAGCAATGTGGCCAGCACAAAGTTGGGAATGGAAATGCCCACCACCGCCACCGCCATGACTGCGCGATCGATCAGCCGGTTGTGGCGCAACGCCGCCACTGTCCCGGCCCCTATGCCGGACAGGGTCGCAACCACAAGCGCAATCAGGCCCAGCTCAAACGATACCGGAAACCCACGGGTCAATAGCGTATTGACGGAGGTGTCCGGGTTGGAAATGGACGGACCGTAGTCGAAGGTGATAATGGCTTTCAGGTAGTGCAGGTATTGCACCGCCAATGACTGGTCCAGCTTGTAGAAGGCGCGCAGGTTCTCCTGCACGGCTGCGCTGGTCTGGCGCTCCTGATCGAAGGGCGTGCCCGGAATCAGATGCATCAGTATGAAAGTGAGCGTGGCGATAATGAAAATGGTGCCCAGCATCAGCGCAAAGCGCTGCAGAATATACTTTTTCATGAGCACGATCCTTCGGCATCCAGTGCATGGCAGGCGGCAAAGTGTCCCGCCGTGTGCTCGCGCCACACGGGCGTTTCATTCTGGCAGGCCGCCATGGCTCGGGGACAGCGCGACTTGAAGGCGCAGCCCACGGTCGGCACCAGAGAGCTGGGCCGCTCTCCCCGAACCACCTGTAGCGAGCGATGCCGCTGAATTCGCGGATCGGGAACGGGAATGGCGGACAACAACAGCTGTGTATAGGGG
>DATGQC010000512.1:0-4151 GCA_035304425.1 Advenella sp. | reverse complement strand
TTCCAGATTGCGCCGTGTAATGCCGACCCGACGCTTAAGAAATCGCATAGAACAGCGCCCAGCCCAGATGCCCAGCCGATGCAATACAGGATATGGCAGTTGAACCAGCAGGAACAGCACGCCCAGGCCAAACCAGGTGAGCCAGTAACGGGGGTGAAGAAAGGTGATTTGAAAATCTCGTGAGTACTTCATAGCGGTTCCTAGATGCGTCCGAGCAGAGAACACTAACGTCTAAGGAAGCCACTCGATTGCAGTACTGATAGTTTGACACCTGTATGCAGGCATCGTACCTTTCTGTCATCTGCTGAAATAGAATACGGCTATGAAGAGGAAAGAGAGGGCGTGTGGTAGCTTGGCAGGAAGACCGCAAGCGTTCACATAGCGCAAGCTTGCGACGGGACAAGCATACCATATCCACGGGCACGGCAGCCCCCCTGCCCCGCAGCCGTGCCCGCCCCTACAGACAAGTAACGAAATCACACATATACATACATGTGAGCCAAAACGTGCTTTGGCGATTCAAATTGCGCAGAATCCCCAAAAACGGGTTTATTTCAATTGAAATTGCATCGCCTTGAGCAAGGTGCGCCATTCGACCTGTTCCCTGGCCAGGTACGCCTGGGCATCAGCCGCAGAGCCGCCTACAACGGTATTGCCGTCAGCTTGCATCCGCTTGATGAACTCAGGATCCTTGCTGACGGTAACAAATGCCTTGCTCAGGCGGTCCACCGCTGGCGCTGGCACGCCTGCCGGGCCGACGATCAGTTTCCAGTCGACGGCATTGAAGCCCTCATAGCCTTGTTCTGCAACGGTCGGTACATTTGGCATGGCAGCGATACGCTTGCTGGAGGTGACCGCCAGCGCACGCAGATCCTTGTCTTCGATCAGATTAATCACCGACACGGGTGTTGCAAACATGTAATCGGTCTGACCGCCGATAAGCTCGGTCAGCGCTGGTGATGCGCCTTTGTAAGGCACATTCAGCACTTTGATGCCTGCTTTGTAAGACAACATTTCACCAGCCAGATGGCCTACCGTACCCAGGGTGGCCAGTGCTTGCTTGAGCTGTCCGGGCCTGGCCTTGGCTGCGGCAATCACATCGGCCAGCGATTGGTAAGGAGAGTCAGCCCGGACCACCAGGACGGTTGGCAATTCGGCAACCACCGCAATCGGCGTGAAATCTTTGCTCGCATCGAACTTCATATCCTGCATGATCACCGGGTTGATGGCCAGATTCGACGTCTGCCCCATGCCCAGCGTCAATCCGTCCGGTTTGGCCCGGGCCACCTGAGTCATGCCGATATTGCCGCCGGCACCCGGTTTGTTTTCAATTACAAACTGAATGTCCTTATCCACTTGACTGATCTTCTCGGCGATGATCCGCGTAATGCTATCGGTCCCGCCGCCAGGGGTGTATGGCACCACCATGCGCACGGGCCGCTGCGGCCAGTCCTGAGCATACACAAGGCCACTGGTCGCTGTTGCGGCCAGCAACAGTCCGCCGGTCAGTCCGGCCATCATTGTTTTCCTGAACATCTTTGTCTCCGTTCCCTTATTTTTCGGGTTGTTGAAAATTTTCTTCTGCTGCACCAACAGCAGCGTGCAGCACGGTGCCCGTGGCCGATTCGGTAATCAGCAAGGTGTCGCAACCTGCATTGGTGAAGCACAGATTGGTAACCGTGTTGCCGGCAACTGACCGCAAAATCCCGCTGCACTCGCCGTTGGTCTCGAATACAAACACGCGTCCCAGCGACGCATGCGCTACATACAGCCTGCCCTGTTTATCCAGCGCGATCCCATCAGGGCCGCTGGTGCCGAACAACGCACAGAATCGGCCGGTTTTCGATACCGATCCGTCGGCCAGCAGGGGCGCGCGCCATACAGCGTTATCCCGGGTCGCGGCCACAAACAGCACCGATCGTTCTTCGTCGACCACAATCCCGTTGGGGCTGGGGACATTGTTCATCAGACAATCGAGCCGCCCGGTTTTCAGGCCATAGCGGTACACAGCGCCAGTAGGATCATGCAGGCCGGTCTGACCCTGGTCAGTGAAATACACCTGTGATTCGTCACGAGTCACATATAAATCATTCAGCCCCTTGAATGACTGGGCGTTACGTCGCGTCAGCACCGGTTCAATCACTTTTGCAACCGGGTCACAGCGCAACAGGCCGCGGCGGTAATCTGCAATGAGCAGTGAGCCATCGCGCAAAACCTTGAGCCCGTTGGGTTCGCCGTCATATTGCATAACCAGTTCCCACTCTTTGCTTGCGCAAATGCGAAAGATGCGTCCGTAAGGAATATCGGTCACATAAAGATTGCCCTGCGCATCCATGACCGGACCTTCGATAAAGGAATGCAACTGCTCGCCGCCCTTATTGGCTTTGGCCCAGTCAGAATCGGTATCGCGCAGCCGTAAATGATCGGGCATGGCGCTCCATATCTGCGCGTCACAACGCTGCGGCTCCTGGTTCAGAAAAAACATGCTGCTCCCCTATTGCTTTTCCAGGCCGGCGCGCGCTGCGGTGCGCCCCCAACTGTCTATTTCACTTGCAATCTGTTGCGAGAACGCCTGGGGGCTGTTGCCAACTGCCTGCGCTCCCAGCTTTTCAAAGGACGATTGTATGGACGGATCCGCGACCGCTTCCTTCACCAAACCGTTCAGCGTGGCAATGATCTCTGGTGGCGTGCCGGCACGTGCAACCAGACCAAACCAGTTTTGCACCTGATAGTCTGGCAGGCCCGCCTGTGCAAATGTCGGCACATTGGGTAACTGCGGCAAGCGCTGCGGGCTGCTGATAGCCAGGGCCTTGACCTTGCCGCTATTGATTTGCGGAATGGCCGTGGGCGTCGCGCTGATCTCCACATCCACAGTCCCGCCGACCAGGGCCAGCAAGGCTTCACCCGCCCCCTTATAGGGCACATGCAGCAGCTTGATATCGGCCTGATGCTGGAATACTTCGCCGGCAAGATGCGTGGAACTGCCGTTTCCACCAGAGCCAAAGGTAAGCGATTCCGGTTTTTCCCTGGCCGCTTTTATCAGCTCGGCCAGGGAATTGAATGGCGAATTGGCCGGCACGATCAGAATAACGGGGGTCGAGGCGACATTGGCAATCGGCGCAATATCCTTGACGGGATCCCAGGAGAGTTTTTTGAACACCGCCGGCAACATGGCGTATGTCGTATCATTCATCAACAGGGAATAGCCGTCCGCCTTGGCCCGCATGACTGCAGCGGTGGCGATGGTGCCACTGGCGCCTGGCTTGTTTTCCACGACAAATGAGTGCTTCGAGATGTCGGACATTTGCTTGGCCAGCATACGGGCCACATAATCGGTGGTGCCTCCCGGAGAATAGGGAACCGTAATGGTCACGGCACGTTGCGGGTAACGCTCCTGAGCCTGCGCCGCAGAACTCCATGACAGGTGGATTAACAGCGCCGCCGTAAATGCAACTGCTATTTTTTTCATGATTGTCTCCTTATTGCGTGGCAATGACATTGTTTTCCAGCAAGGTATTGATTTGCGCATCGCTCAAACCGGCGTTCTGCAAAATGCTCAGCGTATGCTCGCCAAGTCGCGGCGGACTCATGCGCACGCCCAGCCGCTGACCATCCATGCAAATGGGAAGTAACGGTACGTTGGTTTGCCGGCCATCGGGCATCTGCATAGGCGCCAGCCCGCCGGTTTCCAGAAGATGCGCGTCCTGCAACAGCTCTTCAGGTCGCGCAATGGGCGCAAACGGCAGCGCATTGGCTTCAAACAGCTCAGCCAACTCTTTCTTTGAATACGCTGCCATACGTTCCTGCAACAGGGGCAACAGCCAGGGGCGTGCCTGTACGCGCTGGTTGTTTGTTGCCAGATCCGGGTTGCTCAGCAATTCGGGCAATCCGAAGGCATCGCAGAAAATCCGCCACTGCGTATCGCTGACCACCGCCAGGAATATCTGTTCTCCGTCTTTGACATTGAAGACGTCATAAATGGCCCAGGCTGAAATACGGCTGGGCATTGGGTCAGCGGCCTTGCCGGTGACCACGTACTGCATCATGTGCTGGGCAACCAGAAAGATATTGTTTTCGAACAGGGCGCTTTGCACCTGCTGTCCCTGGCCCGTCAGGTCGCGCGCCTTAAGCGCAGCCATCACGCCGATGGC
>DATGQC010000511.1:0-10355 GCA_035304425.1 Advenella sp. | reverse complement strand
GCCGGCGTATTCAATCAATTCAGCCACGGTTTTCACCGGAATTTTTGACGACACCACCAGCACGTTCGGATTGCGGACCAGTTGACTGACGTAAGCGAAGTCTTCACTGGGCTTATAGGATAGCTTTTTATAAAGCCCTTCGTTAATTGCAAAGGTGCCGATGGAGCCGACCATCAATGTGTAGCCGTCTGGCTTGGCGTTTTTCAATTCCTGCGCCGCAATGGCGCCGTTGGCGCCGGGCTTGTTTTCGACGATCACTGTCTGGCCCAGCACTTTTTCCATCCCTGGCGCGATGGCCCGGGCGGTGATATCCGAAGAGCCGCCTGGCACGAAAGGCACAATGATTCTTACTGGTTTGTCCGGATAGGCTGCCAGGGCAGGCCCCGCTACTATCAAGGTCGTTGCAAGCGCACCCGCGATCACTTTCTCAATCATGCGTTCTGTCTCCGTCAATATTATTCTGTTAAGATAAGATGTCTGATGTTATTTATACTTGTATGACAACTATATTTATACATCGATATAAAGTCAAATGAAATATCCAGTCAACACATGGGTTACTTATCGATAGCAGGATTGCAAATGAAAACATCGCCAGTTTCAATTCAGGATTTACAACGCTCCGTGATTGCCGTGCCGCCACTGGCGCGCGATTCGGAATATCGACTGAACAAATCGGCTAATCGGGCTTTGTTAACACACCTTTATGAGGGAGGGGTGCGTACGGTAATGTACGGCGGTAATGCCAATTTCTATCATCTGGGTGTCAATGACTACGCTGATACCGTGGCGCAACTGGCCGAGCTGGCCCAGCATGATATGTGGGTCCTGCCTTCGGTCGGACCTGATTTTGGAAAAATGAGAGACCAGACCGCCATTTTGCGGGGCTTCGATTTTCCCACAGCCATGCTCTTGCCAATGACTTTTCCCTATACGGAGCAGGGGCTGGCCGATGGAATTCGCTATTTTTCCGATGCGTTTGGCGACAAAATCGTCGTCTACATTAAATCTGATCGTTATCTGCCTGCAGAAACCATGGCCAGCCTGGTCGAAGAGGGCAGGATTGTGAGTTTCAAGTACGCCGTGGTGCGATCTGATCCTACCGATGACCCGTATTTGCAATCCATTCTTGCTTGCGTCAGTCCCGAACTGATTGTCAGCGGCATTGGCGAGACGCCGGCCATTGATCATATGGGGCATTTTGGCCTGAAAACCTTCACCAGCGGCTCGGTTTGTCTGGCGCCCGCCGGTTCGATGGGGTTGTTGCGCGCCATGCAGGCGAACGATACCGCCACGGCGCACGCCCTGCGCGCACATTACATGGCGTTTGAAGCGCTGCGCGATGCGATCAATCCGATCCGGGTTCTGCATGATGGCGTGACACTGGCTGGCATTGCCGATATGGGGTCGATATTGCCGATGTTTTCCGGCCTGACTGAAAACGAGGCGCGGCAGGTCGGGCCGATCGCCCGTCAATTGGCTGCCTGGGGGCGCAGCCAGCTGACGGAAAATAAGCAGGAAAGCTGTGCTTGATTTACTATGAGATCATGCGGGTGCGGCGTTACCGGTTGTCCTGCGGGATGACGGCAACATCGGCCAGACGCATGGCAATAGCGCAAAGGAAGCGGAATACAGAAACGCCCGGCGCTGCGGTTTGCGCGGGAAGGCAGAAGCGGATCCAGGCTGCTGTCCGGACGCGACATTCAGGCGCTGGCGGTTGATACTCAATCAACACACAGATAGACCTACACAACCGGGCTTGCAGCCCGCCAACAACGGAGACGAGGATGATACATTTCAGTAAAACAGTCGGTGCCATGGTTCTGGCTTTGGGGATTGCCGGCAGCGCCAGCGCAGCCTATCCGGACGCACAGCCGGTTAAGGTATTGGTTGGTTACACGCCGGGCGGCACGACCGACCTGGTGGCACGGATTGTGGCCAAGGGACTGAGCGATGAGCTCAAGCAAAGTTTCGTGGTGGAAAATAAACCGGGCGCCAGCAACAATATTGCCATGACTGAGGTGGCCCGTGCCAAACCCGATGGTTATACGCTGATCGTGACGACCATTGCCAGTTCGGTCAATGCGACGCTTTTCAAAAAGCTGAACTATGACTTGAAAAAAGATTTTGCGCCGGTTGCGCTTATTGCCAAAGTGCCCAACGTACTGGTGGTCAATCCCAAGCTGCCGGTTAACAACGTGAAGGAACTGGTCGAGTACGTAAAAAATAACAAGGACAAGGCGACCTATGCTTCTTCGGGCATCGGTTCTTCGCAGTTTCTCTGTGGCGAGCAGCTGAATCAGGATGCGGGCACCCAGATTCTGCATGTGCCTTTCAAGGGCAGTGCGCCAGGCCTGACCGCCGTGATGTCCGGCGATGTGCTGATGGAGTTTGATAATATGCCTTCGGCCTGGCCGTTTATCAGCGCCGGCAAGCTTAAGGCGCTGGCCGTGACCAGCAAGGAAAAGTCGGGTGTGGCCCCAAACTTGCCGACGATGATTGAAGAAGGCTTCAAGGACTTTGATATTTCATCATGGTTTGGCGTATTGGCGCCGGCTGGCATGCCCAAGGAAGATGTGGCCTTGCTCAACAAGGCGATTCTGAAAGTGGTTGCCAAGCCCGATGTGCAGAAACAACTGGCAGATCAGGGCGCCATTCCCCAGAATATGAGTCCCGAGCAGTTCGGCTCCTTCATCAATGACGAGGTTGATCGCTGGGGTGCGTTGATCACCAAACTGGGTGTCAGCGCTAACTGACCTGCCAAAACCCTTCTGATCGCGGCCCGTTTACATAACGGGCCGCAGTCTTTTGGCTGCTATTTTTTTAGTTTGGCAAACGCAGCGGCCATGGCGTTCATGGATGCGGCAGCTGGCGCCTGATTGCGCGCCTGTTGTCGTCCGCCCCCGTTTGTCCGTGGAGCGGCGCCCGGCCGCGAGTCGCGTCGTGCCACCGGCCCGGTATCGTCATTGAGCCTCATGGTCAGACCGATACGATTGCGCGCCACGTCCACTTCCTGCACCTTGACCTTGACCGTCTGACCAACGCGCACGACATCGCGCGGGTCTTTCACGAACGTGTCGGACAGGGCGGAAATATGCACCAGACCGTCCTGGTGCACGCCGATATCCACGAACGCGCCAAAATTGGCGACGTTAGTGACTACGCCGTCCAGAATCATGCCTTCTGACAGATCCTTGATCGTCTCGACGCCTTCCTGGAAGGTGACGGTTTTGAATTCGGGGCGGGGGTCACGCCCGGGTTTTTCCAGTTCCGAAAAAATATCCTTCACGGTGGGCAAGCCGAAGCGTTCATCGGTGAATTCGTTCGGCGACAGGCCGCTTAATGCTTCCTTGTTGCCGATGACCGATTTGACGTCCTTGCGAATTTTATCCAGAATGCGCTCGACCAATGGGTAGGCTTCGGGGTGAACGGCAGAGGCATCCAGCGGGTTTGCGCCGTTCTGGATGCGCAGAAAGCCGGCTGCCTGCTCAAAGGCTTTGGCGCCGAAACGTGAAACGTCCATCAGGGTTTTGCGCGTTGGGAACGCGCCATTCTGGTCACGCCAATCGACAATATTGCGGGCCAGCGTGGAATTCAAACCCGATACCCGCGAAAGCAGGGCGGCCGAGGCCGTGTTCACATCGACGCCCACCGCGTTTACGCAATCTTCGATAACGGTGTCGAGCGAGCGCGCCAGTTCCCGTTGGTTGACATCATGCTGGTATTGGCCGACGCCAATTGCCTTGGGTTCGATTTTTACCAGTTCGGCCAGGGGATCCTGCAGGCGGCGGGCAATGGATACTGCACCGCGCAGGCTCACGTCCATATCCGGAAACTCTTTTGCCGCCAGCTCTGACGCCGAATACACCGACGCTCCAGCCTCGGAGACAACGATTTTGCGCAAGCCTGCGTTGGGCAGGGCTTCAATCAGTTCGGCTGCCAGCTTCTCGGTTTCGCGCGAGGCCGTGCCGTTGCCGATGGCAATCAGTTCTATTTTGTGCTTGTTGACCAGTGCCGCCAGCGTGGCCAGCGAGCCATTGCGGTCGCGGCGCGGTTCAAAGGGATAGACGGTGGCGGTATCGAGCACTTTGCCGGTCTTATCGATGGCGGCCACCTTCACGCCGGTGCGGATGCCCGGGTCCAGGCCCAGCACCGCTTTGGGGCCGGCAGGCGCTGCCAGCAGCAGGTCTTTCAGGTTCGCGGCAAAGACGCGGATGGCTTCGGCCTCGGCCTCTTCGCGCAGTTTGGTGATGAACTCGGATTCGAAGGCGGTGAGCATTTTCACGCGCCATGTCCAGCGCGCTACATCGGCCAGCCATTTACCCCGGGCACTGGCAGCAGACGAATAATCCGCGTCCAGTTCCAGGAAACGACTGATGCGTTCTACGCAGGGATGAGGCACCAGCACATCCTGTTCGTCGCTCAGGCCGATGCGCAGATCAAGCGCGCCCTGCTGGCGACCACGCAGCAGCGCCAGCACCCGATGCGAAGGCAGGCTGCGGATAGATTCGCGAAAATCGAACCAGTCGCGAAAATTGGCGCCGTCTTCTTCCTTGCCTTCAATGACCTTGGAATACAGAAATCCGTGCTGGCCCAGGTAGTCGCGCATATCGGCGACCAGGTCTGCGTTCTCGGCGAATTGTTCGGCCAGAATGTCCCGCGCGCCGTCAAGGGCGGCACGGGTGTCCTTCACGCCAAGTGCTTCATTGACGTAGTCCTGGGCGGCGACCAGCGGGTCGGCATTGCGCTCGGCCAGCAACAGGTCGGCCAGCGGCTGCAGTCCGGCCTCGCGGGCGATCTGGGCGCGTGTGCGACGCTTGGGTTTGAAGGGCGCGTACAGGTCTTCCAGGCGCTGCTTGGTATCGGCCGCGGTAATGGCTTCGCTCAGCTCGGGCGTGAGCTTGCCCTGAGCGTCAATGGATTCGAGCACGGCGGCGCGTCGCGATTCCAGTTCCCGGACATAGGCCAGCCGTACTTCCAGGTTACGCAAAACCGTGTCGTCCAGGCCGCCGGTGGCTTCCTTGCGATAGCGCGCGATAAACGGGACGGTTGCCCCGTCGTCAAGCAGCGAAACGGTGGCTTCGATCTGGCTGGCACGAATATTGAGCTCGGCAGCCAGCAATGCAATAATGCGCGCCGGGTCAACCAGCGGGGACGAGGCGGTAACAGAAGGAGAGGATACGTTCATACTTAACGGTGGTAATTAAACTTAACGCGACATTGTGCCATAAGCATCGCAGTTGGCGCAGCAGAACTGGAGTATGATGCCACATGTAATGCCGCAAGGCGAGGTCGTAGGAAACGGTGTGCGAGTGCTTGATTTTGATATTTCTGATTGGTTTGACCAGGAGGGACCGCTGGCGGCAGCAGTCCCTGGCTATACCTTGCGCGATGCGCAAATTCAGCTGGCGCAGGCCGTGGATGAGACGATCGCCTCGCATTCGGTGCTGGTGGCCGAGGCGGGCACCGGCACCGGTAAAACCTGGGCCTATCTGATCCCGGCGTTTCTGTCCGGTGGCAAGGTGCTCATCTCCACCGGCACCCGGACCCTGCAGGACCAACTGTTTGCCAAGGATGTGCCACGGGTGCGCGATGCCCTGGCCCTGCCGGTTCAGGTTGCGCTGCTGAAGGGGCGAAGCAATTACGTCTGTCATTATCATCTGGATCGGCTGGAGCAGGACGAGCGCGCCCTCAAGTCCAGGGATGAAATCTCGCAGTTGCGACAGATCCGCGTCTTTGCATCGCGTTCACGATCCGGCGACAAGACCGATTGTGGCAAAGTTCCCGAAGACGCTGATATCTGGAACCGGGTTACGTCCACCCGGGAAAACTGTCTTGGACAGGATTGCCCCAACGTCAAGGAGTGCTTTTTGCTCAAGGCGCGCAGGCAGGCCCAGGAAGCCGATGTGGTAGTCATCAACCACGCCCTGTTTTTTGCCGATCTGGTTTTGCGTGAGGAAGGCATTACCGATTTGTTGCCTGCCGCCGATGCGGTGGTATTCGACGAAGCGCATCAGTTGCCCGAAACGGCTACCCGTTTTATGGGCGACGTGGTCTATTCGGGTACGATCACCGATTTTCTGAAGTCTGCCGAAGTGGCAGCGCTGGCGTACGCGCGTGATAGCGCCAAATGGACCGACGCCTGTCAGCGGGTATCCTATTATGTCAAGGATCTGCGCCTGGTGGCGGCACCCATCGAAAAAATGCCCGGGCGCAAGGCGACGTTTGAACAGATTCCAGAGGCCGATCGCTTTTTTGAGATCCTGAACAAGCTATACGATGAGCTGGTCACGCTGACCGGCATGCTCACGGCTGTTCAGGAGCGGCACCCCGATCTGGCGACCGCGGCAAAATCGGGTACAGAGCTGTGTGCACGCCTGTACCGCTGGTCACAGCCGGTTATTTTGCCTGACGGCGTGACGCGTGATCGCGACAATCCATCCGCGGACGCGGTGCAGCAGCCAGTTTCAGCGACTAATGCCAAAGCCGGCGCCGTCGAGGCCGAGCAGCTGGTTCGCTGGGTCGAGGTCGGACTGCACCATTTTCGTCTGCAGATGGCGCCGCTATCGGTCGCCGATGCGTTCTCGCGCCAGCGGCGCAAAGAACAGGCCTGGATTTTCACCTCGGCGACCTTATCGGTCTACAAGGATTTCTCGCACTATACGCGTCAGCTTGGCCTGTATGGGGCGCGTACCGAAAGGTGGGAGTCGCCCTTTGAATACCAGGACCATGCGATGCTGTATGTGCCAGACCATTTGCCCGAACCGCAGTCGCCTGATTTTCAGAAGCAATTCGTCACAACGCTGATCCCGTTGATCCAGGCCAGCCCGGGCGGTGTGCTGGTATTGTGCACTACCTTGCGTGCGGTGGACAATATATCGGCCATGCTTCTGGAGGCCTTTGATACGCATTTCATCGAGCGGCCGGTATTGCGTCAGGGGGAAAGTTCGCGCGGCACGTTGCTGGAACAATTCCGCCAGTTGAAGAACGCGGTGCTGGTTGGCAGCGCCAGTTTCTGGGAAGGCATTGATTTGGCGGGCGATATGCTTACCCTGGTGGCGATTGACAAATTACCTTTTGCGCCACCCGATGACCCGGTGCTTGAGGCGCGAATCAAAGCCTGCCGCGAATCGGGCGGCAACCCGTTTTTTGAGTATCAACTGCCCAGCGCGGCGATTGCCCTGAAGCAGGGGGCCGGTCGGCTGATTCGCACCGAGAAGGACTGGGGGCTGCTGGTGGTCGGGGATCGGCGACTGGTTGAAAAACCCTACGGAAAACTCTTGTGGCGTGGCCTGCCACCGTTTCGTCGTACGCGCAAGCTTGATGAGGCCACCGCGTTTCTCAAGACACATGCAAAGGACATTGCCCTGCCGGGAAACGACGATGTCGTCTCGTAGCCGCATTTGCAAACCGAGGCTGTTAAAAAAACAGGGCGACCCATGGCCGCCCTGTTTTTATGTGTGAAGCTAAACTGTCTGCTCTGTCTTAATTGAAGACGCGTGACGGATTCAGCCAGGAGAACCAGCCGCCGCTACCCTCCAGGCCTTGTTCATAGTATTTGCTGTTAGGGTAATTCTGATCCAGAATCCGTTTGGCATCATTGGCCTGATCGGCCATGCCAAGTTGCTGGTACGACTTCATCATGATATACAGCGCCGGTTCGGCCGCAGCCACCCCGGTAAAGTCTTTCAGGACCGACTGGCTGCGGTTGATGGCCGCAACGTAGGCATGACGTGTGTAATAGTATTTGGCCACATTGACTTCGTTATCGGCAATCGTGCTGACCAGCCACGTGAGGCGCTGCCGGGCGTCACGGCTGTAGCGGCTTTCAGGATAGCGCTGGATAAGTTCATTGAATGCGTCGTACGACTGGCGCAGTCCCTTGGGATCGCGTTCGCTGGGATCTTGTCCGGTCAGACTGCGCAGGTAGGAGCTGGGTGGCGTAAACGTAACCAGACCTTTCAGATACAGCATGTAATCGGTGCCAGGATGGCTGGGGTACAGGCGCAGGAAGCGGTCAATGACAGCCACGGCCTTTTCCGGCTCGTTATCCTTCCAGTTCACATAGGCCTGGTCAATCATCGATTGCTGCGCAAAACTGGAATAGGGGTAACGGGCTTCGACTGCTTCCAGATAGGTACGTGCGGTTTTGTAGTCATTACTGCGCACGTTGTCGCGAGCTTCCTGATATAACTGGGGCGCTGACATACCGGCTGTTCTGTCAGCTTCTCGGGTCATCATGCTGCTGCAGCCTGCAATAGTCAGGCAGCCCAGCGCAATGAGAGAAGTTCGAAGCAAACGTTTATGCATAATTTGGAAGTGACTGTTAGTTAAAGTTCAAAAAGCAATCTGATAATACCATTGCCGCGTTATTATAAGAACATTATACGATTTTACAGTGTTTTCTATCGATGTCAGACCCAACTTTGCAGGATGCCGACGAAATTCCCGACAATGAGCAGCGGCAATTCCGTCTTCCCATGACAATGATCGGCGAACGCCTGGACAAGGTTCTGGCTGCGCTCATCCCCGAACATTCACGCAGCAGGTTGCAGGGGTGGATAGAAGAAGGGCATGTGCTGGTCAATGGCGTACCCGGCAAGATACGCCAGCACGTCGGCGCCGATGATCTTCTGCTGGTAACCATGCAGCAGGCGCCCGAACAAACCGCATTTACACCGGAGCCGGTGGATTTTATGGTCGTGGCCGATGCCGCGGACTGGATTGTCGTCAACAAGCCCGCCGGCCTGGTCACCCATCCGGGTGCCGGAAACTGGTCGGGCACGCTGTTAAATGGCCTGCTTTACCGGTATCCCGAACTGGCCCATGTGCCGCGGGCCGGCATTGTGCACCGCCTGGACAAGGATACCGATGGGTTGCTCGTCGTGGCGCGCAATGAAGCGGCCCAGACGCATTTTGTCAGGCAATTGCAGGCGCGCACCATGGGAAGGGAGTATGAAGCGCTGGTGATGGGACATAGTCCTGCCAGCGGTAGCGTGACTCTGCCGATCGGCCGTGATCGCCATGTGCCGGTGCGCATGTCCACCGTGACGCCAATTGCTGCCAAAGAGGCGGTTACGCATTATGAGCGCCTGGCTTTCGGCTATATCGACGAGGCGCCCGTCAGTCATGTGCAATGCAGGCTGGAAACCGGCAGAACGCATCAGATCCGGGTCCATATGCATGCGCTGGGGCATCCCCTGCTGGGCGATACCCTGTATAACGGCAAGTCATTAGGCCAGGCGCAGCGCCAGATGCTGCATGCACGGCGCCTCGCTTTTATTGATCCGGCCTCGGATCAGCCGCGCTCGTTTGACGCGGCCCGTCCTGACGACATGGAACAAGTGATGGCGGCCATTGAGTGGATATCAACATGAAGCCTCTACATGTGAGCGGACAGCGTTGGCCAGGCGTGCGTTATTTCACAACGACGCGCCACGGTGGCATCAGCCGGGCGCCCTACGATAGCAATAATCTGGGGCTGCATGTCGGGGACGACCCGCAAGCGGTGCGGGAAAACCGGAAGCGGCTGCGCGCTTTTTTACCGGGCGATCCGGTCTGGCTTGATCAGGTGCACGGCACCTGCGTGCTGGATACCGACGTGGATGCGGCTGCGGCAGGCGCCGCAGGGGCTTTTGACGCCAGCGTGACGGTGACGCCGGGCCGCGCGCTGGCCATCCTGACTGCCGACTGCCTGCCGGTGGTCTTCGCTTCGGACAAGGGGGTGGCGGCGGCCCATGCCGGTTGGCGTGGCCTGGCGGCCGGCGTGCTGGAAAACACTGTCAAAAAATTGCATAGCGCCTGCGGTAAACTGCCTGATTACGCATGGATTGGCCCGGCGATTTCCTATCGGGTATTCGAAATCGGCCCGCAAGTGCGCGACGCGTTCCTGGATGCTGACCCTACGGTGGCTTTTTGCTTTATGCCGCATCCGGATCATGCCGGCAAGTGGCTGGCCGACCTTTCAGGTATTGCGGCGCATAGGCTGTCCGCACTGGGCATCCGGCATGTTGAACAAAGCGGCTTGTGCACGTATCGCCAGGATGACCTGTTTTATTCATACCGGCGCAGCCAGACAACCGGCAGATTGGCCACGCTCATCTGGCTTGAGCCCTGATTGTTCCCTTTGCACGGCCCGGCCTGAAGGGCGCTCAGGGTTTCCCTTAGTGGGGTTGATACGGTCTGACGTACTGTTTGTTTTTATATAGAATGATTTTGTACACGGTGAGCATGCCAAGAATGAAACATGAGACCACAGCCGGAGAGAAGAGTGACCAACAAGACTGATCAAGCACGGGCAGGCCAGACAGATCCGGCGCAGGATGCAGCCTTTGCGGCCCGGTTGCAGGCCGAGT
>DATGQC010000510.1:0-2974 GCA_035304425.1 Advenella sp. | reverse complement strand
CTACGGTGAGTCGGGCAAAAGGAGAATCCAGCCCGTTTTTCTTTCCATCCGCCTGGGTTCGATGCGGGTTTGTCCGGGCGCGGCCGGCATCCGTTTACCTGCTCGTTATCCAGGACCCGTTTCATCGCTGCGAACACCGGTAGTCTCTGTATCCCCACCAGCGCTGGCAACAAGGGCAAGCCGGCTGTGGAACGATGCTTGCCAGCACAGCAAAGGCAGCTTCAGGAGGCCTTAGAACTCACAGACGGTAAAGACCGATGCGCCATTTTCCCGCAACAATTTCGAACCGCCCAGCTCGGGCAGATCAATAATAGCCGCCGCTTCCACTACGTTCGCGCCCAGGCGCTGCAATAATTTGGCGGCCGCCAGCATGGTGCCGCCCGTCGCAATCAGATCATCCACCAGCAGCACGCGCTGCCCCGGGCGAACTGCGTCGGTATGCATTTCGACGGTGGCATTGCCATATTCCAGGGAGTATTCTTCGGCCAAGGTCTGAAAAGGCAGTTTGCCTTTCTTGCGTACCGGTACAAACCCCAGCTTGAGTTCATAGGCCAGTACGCTGCCAACGATAAAGCCGCGCGCGTCGATACCGGCGATCAGATCGAGCCGTTCGCGCATATACCGGTAAACAAAAATATCCAGCAGAACCCGGAATGTACGGGGGTCTTGTAACACAGGTGTGATATCACGAAATGTAATGCCCGGCTTCGGCCAGTCAGGCACGCTGCGGATGGCGTTGGTCACCATTTGATGCGGGTCTATCATGGTCATGATGTCAGAAACTCCTGTGACGGTGAAAATCAAACAACGACACTATAGCCGATTCGCGAACGTCCATCCCGGCGATTCGCCTCGCGTTCTTAATCGACCGCCGACACCTTGATGGCCGATGACACCCGCAGTGCTTTTGCGCGCGCCAGGTCGGTCGTTTCGGCCGCGGCCAGCGCCACCCCCATGCGTCGACGCACAAAGGACTGCGGCTTGCCAAAAAGACGGACATCGGTATCGGGCTCTGCCAGTGCCTCGGCGACGTGACTGAAGCTGACGGCATCGGCGTCCACACCGCCATAGATCACGCTACTGGCGCCGGTGGCGCGCAATGCCGTATTGACCGGCAACCCCAGCAGCGCCCGCGCATGCAATTCGAACTCATTCTGGGTCTGAGTGATCATGGTGACCATCCCGGTATCATGCGGCCGTGGACTGACCTCGGAAAACCAGACCTCATCGCCCGCCACAAACAGCTCTACGCCAAAAACCCCCAGCCCCTGCAGGGCGTCGGTGACCGCCAGGCTGACCTCTTTGGCCCGCTGCAGCGCTGCGGCCGACATGGCCTGTGGCTGCCAGCTCTCCACATAATCTCCGGCTTCCTGGCGATGGCCGATAGGTTCGCAAAAGTGCGTAACGATTGCACCGCTGATCGGATCGCGGGCCCGCACGGTCAGCAGGGTGATTTCATAATCGAAATGGATGAATCCTTCGACAATGATTCTGCCCTTGCCTACGCGCCCGCCTTCCTGAGAGTATTGCCAGGCTTGCGCCACATCCTCGGCACTGCGAATGAGCGACTGGCCTTTGCCCGAAGAAGACATAACCGGCTTGACGACACATGGATAGCCGATCTGCTCATCAATGGCCTGCTGCAACGCTTGCTGCGTATCGACAAAGCGATAGGGCGAGGTGGGCAGACCCAGCGTTTCGGCAGCCAGCCGGCGTATACCTTCACGGTCCATGGTCAGTCTTGCCGCCAGTGCGGTGGGCGTGACCCGTATCTGCCCCTGCGCCTCCAGCTCAACCAGCAAGTCGGTGGCGATGGCTTCGATCTCGGGCACGACCACATGGGGTTGTTCAGCCTCGATAATGCGGCGCAACGCCTCCCTGTCGGTCATGTTCACCACGTGAGCGCGATGGGCTACCTGATGGGCCGGCGCATTTTCGTAGCGGTCGACGGCAATGACTTCGACGCCCAGACGCTGCAGGGCGATCACAACCTCTTTGCCCAATTCACCCGAACCGAGCAGCATCACGCGGGTGGCCGCACTGGACAAGGGAGTACTCAAAACAGGAGAAGCAGGATTGATGGTCATGATGGCATTGATGGTCAAGAAAGATTGTACGGTCGGCATACAGGCCGGCACGAGCGGCCTGTTATTTCTGAAGGCACTGCGGCATGCCGCAGTGCGGTTAAAGCGCGCTGAGGAAACGCCAAATGAAACACGAAAGGGACGCTGCAGGCACGATGGCCGGGGCAGACCCGCTTGGCTCCCGTCCACTTGGGCGGCAACCCCATGACGACGGAATCATTACGACGTCATGGTAACAGGCAAACACGATATAAACAGCATCGATTATAAAACGCCTGCATAACAAAAACAGCGTCACGCCGGCGCCGGCCGATTTCCCTGGCGCGCCGGGTCACGCTGCGCCGAACCGGCCCACTGCACGGGTGCCGCCTGCCGGTCGCCGGTTCCCGTTGCAACCCGCTGCAATGCGCATTTTGACAGAAGCCTGAAATTTATCCATCTTGCACTCGCGTTGCGATTAAAATTGCCGGATGGCCAATGAAATTGCATTTACTTCCGATGATGCCCTTGCCTCTGCGCATCGCACGCTGCAAACCGAGATTGCCGAATTGCAGCATCTGGACGCACGCCTGGATGAACGCTTCTCCCAGGCGGTGGAGCTGCTGCTGAGCAGCACGGGCCGGGTTGCGGTCACAGGCATCGGCAAATCGGGACACATCGCCCGGAAAATATCGGCCACCTTCGCCTCGACCGGCTCGCCAAGCTATTTTGTGCACGCTGCCGAGGCCGCGCACGGCGATCTGGGAATGATTACCGGCGACGACATTATTATTGCCGTATCCTATTCCGGATCATCGCCCGAATTGGCAACCATTTTGCCGATTGCACGGCGGCTGGGCTCGAAAATTATCGGCATTTGCGGCAACCGCTATTCCGAACTGGCCAGCCTG
>DATGQC010000509.1:0-6473 GCA_035304425.1 Advenella sp. | reverse complement strand
CAGGTGGTCTGCAACCTCGATCACGTCCTGTGCAAACTGCTCGACCGACAGCGGCTCCAGCCCCAGTGTCTGAGACTGGCCATGGCCGCGCGTATCAAAAGCCACTACAAAATACTTTGCAGCCAGATCCTCTACAACATTGTTCCACATATTTGAAGACGTACCCAGGGAGCTGCCAAGCAACAGGGCTTTGTTCTGCGGATTGCCAAACGTTTTGTAATAAATCATTCCATCCTCTGTTCATTTAGTGTGTATTATTTACATTTGTCATTTTGACTTTTTACGCAATATATTCAAATACTATTTTGGTATTGCCGTCATAGGCTGAGAGTTTGAACAATGGAATTTCGTCTTCTTCGATCCTTTTTGGTTGTGGCTGAAGAGCTTAATATGGGGCGGGCTGCCAAACGCCTGTTTATTGCCCAGCCGCCGCTATCCAAGCAAATTCAGCAACTGGAAACGGAGCTGGGGGTCCAGCTGTTTGAACGGATTCCCAAAGGGCTGAAACTGACCTCGGAAGGCGAGGCGCTGGTGGTCGAAGCCAAGAAAATCAGGCTGGCTGTGGAACAGGCAACCGCGACCGTGGGCAAGGCCTCACAGGGAAGCCTGGGCCGGCTTAATCTGGGGTTCTCGGGCGCACTGCCAAGCATCGTTCTGCCTCAGCTACTGGCAAAAACCAATCGCCTGTATCCCAACATTGATTTTCACATTCATCGCAAAGCCAACTCAAGCGTGGTGCTTGAAAGCGTCACCAACGGCGATGTAGATGCCGGCATCGTTCTGCTACCCATTTCAGCCGTAGGCATTTGTCAGAAGGTGATCAGCCGCCATCGCCTGATCGCCGCCGTGCCCCGCAACCATCCCCTGGCGGGTCAGGACAGCATCTGCATGGAACAGCTGCGCAACGAGAAATTCATTACCAATCACGCCTATAAAGGCTCGGTCATCCGGGAGCTGTTCGTCTCGGCCTGCCAGAATGCCGGCTTTAATCCGAATATCGTCAAGGCCGCCGACGACACCTATTCCATTATCATCCTGGTGGCCGCAGGCCTGGGCGTGACCATCACGCTGGAAGGCCTGGAATTTCTGAATGAAAAAGAAGTGCGCTATCTGCCGATTCGCGACAACGATTTATTTATTGAAATGGCTATTGTCTGGCGTGAAGGCAATCCCTCATTGCTGTTGCACAACACCTTAAATTCGTTATGAACAGATGCTGCGGGCGCCCCCTCTGAGGCCTGCATAAAATATCAGCGGGCATGGTTATGCCCGCCCGTCACCTTATTATTTTTTTAACGCTGATGGATGTTCGGCCAGCGCCGTGACTGTCATGTCCATATAGGGGAACAATGGGAAGCCAGACAGAATCTGATGCAGCTGATCGTTGGATTCAACATCAAAAATACTCACGTTCGAGAACTTGCCAACCACACGCCAGATATGAGGAAACTGACCGGATTTCATGAATTTCTGGCCGTACTCGCGCTCCCGGGCAATAATATCGGCCCAGACATCAGGATCGATATCATGGGGTTTATTCACTGTCATTTGTACCATATACAACATTGTATTTACCTCTCTAGGTTGGTGAAGATCGTTGTTTGAAAACGGTTAGTGATGCATGTTCCGGATAATGGCCGCCATGCCCTGGCCACCGCCAATGCACAGGGAAACCAGCCCATAGCGGGCGCCGCTGGCCTGCAATTCGTTTGCCAGGCTGGTTACCAGCCGCGCGCCGGTGGCGCCTATCGGATGACCAAGCGAGATACCTGAACCATTCACATTCAGCCGCTTGAAATCGTCCTTGCCAAAATTCATCGCACGCGTACAGGCCAGCACTTGTGCCGCAAACGCTTCATTGATTTCAATGCGGTCCATATCGGCCAGCGACAGCCCGGTGCTGTCGAGCACCTTTTGAATCGCCGGCACCGGACCCAAGCCCATCGTTGCAGCCGGCACACCGGCAACAGACCAGTCCAGTATTTCTGCCTGTGGCGTTAAGTTCAATTTTTCTACCATGTCCTGGCTGGCAACCAGGCAGAAACAGGCGGCGTCATTCTGGCCTGATGAGTTGCCCGCCGTAACCGTCGCCTCCGGGTCCTGAGGCAGCAGCACGGGCTTTAACGTTGCCAGTTTTTCAACCGTGGTATCGGCACGCGGGTGTTCGTCCATATCGACCACTTTACCGTTCACTTCAATCGGCAGTATTTCATTTGTGAATTTTCCGGCGGCAATGGCACGGCTCGCCCGCAGGTGGCTTTCACAGGCCAACGCATCCTGTTCCGCTCTGGAAATGGCGAACGCCCGACGTAAATTTTCAGCCGTCTCCAGCATGCCGCCTTTGATCGGGTGCTTCTGGCCGTTTGCATAAATGCGCCCGTACTTAAGAGAATCTTTCAGCTGGATATCGCCAAACCCGCCCCAGCGCGCGGTCGTACTGTAGAAAGGGGCATGACTGAGCGATTCTGCACCACCGGCGATAATCAAACCCGCCTTGCGCGTCTGGATCATCATCATGGCATCAATGATCGCCTGCAAACCGGACGCGCAGCGGCGATCTATACTGTACCCGCAAACCGAATCCGGCAGCGCCGCATCCAGCACCAGCGCTTTGCCGATATTGGCCGCTTCCGCACTGCCATAGCCTTGCCCGACAATGACCTCGTCGATCAGATCGGCAGGAATGTTATTTCGCGCAATAATATGCTGAACCACCGGCACCGCCAGCTCCAGCGCAGTCATTTTTTTGAAGATGCCACCCAGTTTTCCAACCGGGGTGCGCACGCCATCGCATAAGTAGACTCTGTTGTTACTCATGATTGTCCTGCCTCTTTAAACATCATCGTCGCGTGCACGGTTTTGCTTTCGTGTCTGAAACCGAACATGGTGATCAGCAAACCAATGATTGTCACGATCCCGACGTAGTAGGCAGGCGACAGGGGGCTGCCGGTACCGGACACCAAATAAGTGGCGACATAAGGGGCCGTTCCGCCCAGCAGCCCGTAGGCCAGGTTGTAGGCAAGCGCGCTGGCGCTGTAGCGGATATTGGCTGGAAACAGGGTCACCATCAGGTAAGGCGTGATGGTGCAAATGAAACCCATCACAATCCCAAACAGGCTCAGGCCCACCACCGCCTTGACGATATCGCCCGCGCTCAGCAATCCAAAAGCCGGCACGATGATCAGGCACATGATAATGGCCGACAGATAGGCGACGATCCGGGCGCCTGCCCGGTCAATCAGTTTGCCGGCGGCAAAGCAGGCAAACGAGAACAGGACCAGCGCGACAATATACACGCTCAGCGCCTGCGGACGCGACATCTGCGCCGAATTGGTCATGAACGTGATCATATAACCGGTAAGCATGTAGAAGCCCAGCCCATTCAGCGAGGCCCAGCCAAACAGAGTCAGCATGCTCATCTTGGCGTTTTTGAAGGCTTCCACCAGCGGTGCATGTTTGATTTGCCTGGCGCTATTCTGAATGGATTGAAACTCGGGCGTTTCTTCCACTTTATTGCGCAAGTAAAGCCCGATAATACCGAGTGGCCCTGCAATCATGAATGGCAATCGCCATCCCCATGCGTTCATGGTGTCCGCAGACATCATCTGCGTCATGAGAAGGCCTACCAACGCACCACCGATAATGCCCAATGCCGTTGCGATGGGATTGATGCTTCCGTACAAGGCTTTTTTTCCTTCCGGTGCGAACTCAATGACAAATGAGCTGGAGCCTGCATATTCCCCGCCGGCAGACAGGCCCTGGCAGACCCTCCACAACGTCAGCAATAGCGGCGCGGCCAGGCCTATAGACGCATAAGCAGGTGTCAGGCCGATTGCCAGCGTCGCGCCGCTCATCAGCAATACTGCGGCCGCCAGCGATTTTTTCCTGCCATGCTTGTCGCCATAATGCCCGAATATCACGCCCCCTATCGGACGGGCGAGAAAGCCCAGCGCAAACACGGCGAATGTTGCAAGCAAGCCTGTGGTCGGATTATCGGACGGAAAAAACTGAGCGGCAATAATGGCCGCAAACTGGGCGTACAGCACAAAATCGAACCATTCGACAAAGTTGCCGATACCTGCGGCAACAATGGCTTTCCTGCGCGATCTATCGCTTATATCGTTATGATGCATGAACGTCTCCTGCGTACATAGCAGCCTCTATTCGTTTTAGCAGCTGGCATGAATTATTAAAATATGAGGTATTTCACCGGGACCATAAGGATCAGGCAGAATGCAACGCCTTGTCTAATACTGTTTCAATATCCCGCGCATACTATTTGGATATACAAGACGCGTCGCGCCTGTGAATACCGACCAGGACAGCCTCGCCGCGAACCCGCCATACTGAACCGGTATCGGCGGCAAACAAATATAGTGTTAGACGTGGGCAAAGCCGGCACTGGATAATGACCTCCCGATCCGCAACACGATTCGAAAAAGACAGGCGCCCAAGCCAGCGATGATGGCGTCAGGACGCATAATAATCTGGAGACAACATTGAAAAACAACCGCATGCATTCCTTTTTTTTGCAAACCGGCGCCTTGGCGACCTTCATAGCGGCAGGCATGACGATTGCCACGCCTGTTCACGCAGCCTATCCCGAACGTCCGATTTCATGGGTTGTTCCCTTCCCGCCGGGTGGCGCAATCGACGCCATTTCGCGCACCCTGGCAGAAGCGATGGCAAAAAAGCTCGGACAGCCAATCATCGTGGAAAATAAACCTGGCGCGGGAGGCAATATTGGCGCGGCCTACGTAGCCGGCGCCAGGCCAGACGGCTATACCATTTTGATTTTCGCCAATGGCATGGCCGTCAACCCCTCTCTGTATAAAAATATCGGTTATGACCCCATTGCAGATTTCGCCCCCGTATCCCTGCTGGCTGATGTCCCGAACGTGCTCGTGACGCAATCGAGCCGTAAAGAGGTGAATTCTGTGGAAGATGTCCTGAAGCAAGTGAAAGCCAACCCCGGAAAATATACATATGCGTCGGCAGGTGTCGGAACGTCCATCTTTCTGGCCGGCGCGCTGTTCACTTATATGGGTAAACTGGATATGTTGCATGTGCCCTATAAAGGCAGCGGCCCGGCCGTGACAGATCTGCTGGGCGGACAGGTTGATTACATGTTCGACAGTATCACTTCGTCCAGGCCGCATATCCAGGCAGGCAAACTCAAGGCCCTGGCGGTCACAACCAGCGCACGGTCGCCATCATTGCCAGGTGTGCCCACCGTGGCCGAAAGTGCGATAGCAGGATACGAATTGCGTCCGTGGTTTGCCACATTCGTGCCAGCCGGCACGCCGGCACAGATCATCAGCACCCTGCATCGGGCGATGACCGAAGCCCTCGAATCGGATAAGGTGCAGGCGACCTTTTCGGCCATGGGCGCTGAAAAAATCGGCAGCACCCCGGAGGCGCTCAAAACCTATCTGCAACAGGAAACGGTGAAGTGGAAAAAAATACTCGCCGACACGGGTATCGCGCCCCATTGACAATGGCTCAAGCCACTTACTGGAGCATGGCAGGCAAGCATGAGCTGGGCGCTAAAAAAAAACGCAGCCCCTCGGGAAAGAGCTGCGTTTGTTCAGGCAGATGAGCGCAAAAATGAAGTGATCGCGCTCAGAAACCGGCCGCGTGCGCCTGTTCGTCCGCGTGATAGGATGATCGCACCATGGCGCCGACTGCGGCGTGCGTAAAGCCCATTTTGTAGGCCTCTTGCTCGAACATTTTGAAGGTATCGGGATGGACGTAACGCAGCACGGGCAAATGGTGCTCTGAGGGTTGCAGATACTGGCCAATGGTCAGCATATCAATATCATGTTCACGCATATCGCGCATGACCTGCAGGATTTCCTCGTCGGTTTCTCCCAGTCCCACCATCAGGCCGGATTTGGTCGGCACGTTCGGATAGCGCTGTTTACAGTCGCGCAACAGTTTGAGCGAATGCATGTAGTCGGCGCCGGGACGGGACTGTTTATACAGGCGGGGAACGGTTTCCAGATTGTGATTCATGACATCGGGCAGGCCATTGCCGAAAATGTCCAGCGCCTTGTCCAGGCGGCCACGAAAATCGGGAACCAGCACTTCAATCTGGGTTTTGGGAGAACGGCTGCGCGTCTCGTTGATGCATTCCACAAAGTGAGCCGCGCCGCCATCGCGCAGATCATCGCGATCAACCGACGTAATGACCACGTAGTTCAGGCGCATCGCGGCGATGGATTTGGCCAGATTGGACGGCTCGTTGACATCCAGCGGATCGGGCCGCCCGTGACCCACATCACAGAACGGACAGCGACGCGTACATTTGTCGCCCATGATCATGAAGGTCGCCGTACCCTTGCCGAAACATTCGCCGATATTGGGGCAGGAGGCTTCCTCACAGACCGTGAACAGGTTGTGTTCGCGCAGGATTTTCTTGATGTCGTTAAAGCGCGAGTTGGGCGCTGCTGCCTTGACCCGGATCCATTCGG
>DATGQC010000508.1:0-4121 GCA_035304425.1 Advenella sp. | reverse complement strand
AACCCCTCCGTTCACACGCACTGCGCCGTACCGGCTGGCGCTCGGCGTTGGTTACTGCTGCGTACCCCAGCGGCGCAGCGTCATTTTTTCCAGCGTTCTGAACACCAGGTTTTCCACCGCCAGACCCAGGATCACCACCATGACCAGTCCGGCAAACACCTGTGCGGTTTCCAGCTCGTTCCGGTGCTGGAACACATACCAGCCCAGGCCGCCCTGGCCGGAAGAGGCGCCAAAGACCATTTCTGCCGCGATCAGCGTGCGCCAGGCAAAGGCCCAGCCTACCTTCAGGCCGGACACGATGGACGGCAGGGCGGCCGGAATCAGGATCTGCCAGACAAACCGGAGCCCGCGCAATCCGTAGTTCTGTCCTGCCATGCGCAGCGTTTGCGGCACGCTCTGGAATCCGGCGAAGGTGTTCAGGGCCAGCGGCCACATGACCGAGTGAACCAGTACAAACAATAAGCTGGTCGTGCCCAGCCCGAACCACATCAGCGCCAGCGGCAGCAGGGCAATGGCCGGCAACGGGTTGAACATGGCCGTGAGGGTGGACAGGACATCGCGGCCAAGGCGGGTGGAAATGGCAAATGTAGTCAGAAAAAAGGCCAGTATCACACCCAGCGCATAGCCTTGCAGCAGGACCGACAGCGAGATTGCCATGCGAGCCGGCAACTCGCCATTGATCAGATCTGCCCACATCGCCTCGATCGTAGCGGTAAATGTTGGCAGAAGCAGTTCATTGTCCTGCCAGCGGCCGACCATTTCCCAGATCGCAGCCAGAACCGCCAGAATCAGAATTTTGCGAACACCGTCATGATTGAGCAGGCGCTGCGCCAGACTCAGGGGTTCGCGCACTGATTCGGCTTGTCCCGCCGACGTCAGCGCCGACAGCGGGTATTCGAACTCGGGGCGGCAGGGTGGCTCGATGCGTATGCTAGGCTGGCTCATATGCACGCTCGGCAACGCTGGAGTGGGGGTCGGCAGCGGCTGGTTCCTCGAACAGCAGACGATGAATGCGACGCGTTGCTGCCTGAAACTGCTCGCTGCCCGCGCTGTTCATACTGAATTGATGGCTGTTGAGCTCGGCACGCACCCGGCCCGGATGTGGCGACAGCAGCAAAATCCGGTTGCCGACGACCAGGGCTTCTTCGATTGAATGCGTGACGAACATCAATGTAACCCGGGTTTCGTCCCACAATTGCAATAATTCTTCCTGCATTTTGCGCCGGGTGAGCGCATCCAGGGCGGCAAACGGCTCGTCCATCAACAGCACGGCCGGCTCCATCGCCAGCGCCCGCGCAATCGCCACGCGCTGCTTCATCCCTCCCGATAGCGTATGCGGATAGGCGTGCAGAAAGCCGCCCAGCCCGACCCGGTGCAAATAGTGCTCGGCACGTTCCTTGGCCTGCGCTTTGTCCAGCGTACGCGAGGCACGCAGGGCAAAGACGACATTTTGCAACACTGTTTTCCAGGGCGCGAGCTGGTCGAATTCCTGAAACACCACCACGCGGTCGGGGCCTGGTCCGGAAATGGCTTTGCCATTCAGCGTAAAGGTGCCTGAGCGTGGCTTGATAAATCCGGCTGCCGCTTTGAGCAGACTGGATTTGCCACAGCCGGAGGGGCCCAGCAAAATGAACCGGTCGCCTTTGTAGATAGAAAAACTGACTTCGCGTGTCGCCTGTACGATGGCATTGTCGGTCTCGTACTGCAGGCTTACCTGTTGCGCACGCAGCAGGGCTTCGGGCAGGCCGGCTGGCCGCAAAGCGGCGCTGCGCTGCGGCGCCTGCTGCTGCGTCGAACTGATGGGCGCGCTTTGACCAGGGATCTGTGATTTTTGTACCGGCTCCGCAGGAGCCTCAGCCAGTCGCAACGACGGATTTTTCAGTGCATGGGCCATATTTCAACTGCCATTGTGGTTGTGTTCATCGTCAAAAAAATAATCCTGATAGGACGCCGGGCGGTTCTTGATGGCGCCGACATCTGCCATGAATTCAGCCAACGGGAAGGTATTTTCCGGCGCCAGCTTGACCTGGATATCGGGGTTCTTGATGATGTCGATCAACAGCTTGCGGTCGATATTGCTTTTTGCAGTACGGATATACGCATCGGCTGCGCCTTCCGGGTTGGCCTTGATAAACGCTGCCGCTTCTTTCAGCGACTCGACAAAGGCGCCATAGGTCTTGGGGTTGTCCTGGCGAAACTTCTCTGTGGCATACAGGACGGTGGACGTGGACGGCCCGCCCAGCACATCATAGGATTTCAAAACGATATGTGCGTTCGGGTTGCCCTTGAGTTCCTGCTCCTGGTATGGTGGCGTGGCAAAATGGGCGTTGATCTCGGTGCCGCCCTTGATGATGCTGCCGGTTGCTTCGGGATGCGGCAAAGTCACCGTCAGCCGATCCAGTTTCTTGAATGCTTCCTTGCCCCACTGCTTTGAGGCAGCCAGTTGCAATATGCGCGCCTGGACCGATACGGTGGTTGCCGGCAGCGCAATGCGATCCTTATCGCTGAAGTCCGCAATGGTCTTAACGTCCGGATTGTTGCTGATCAGATAATATGGAAAATTGCCCAATGAGGCGACGCCTTTGACATTGTATTTGCCGCGAGTTTTATCCCAGATTGTCAGCAACGGGCCGACACCGGCGCCGGCGATGTCGATCGAACCTGATAACAGCGCATCGTTAATAGCCGCGCCGCCCGATAGCTTGACCCATTGCGGTTTGATCTCAAGCCCTGCGGCCGCGCCGTGTTTTTCAATCAGCTTCTGATCCTGTACAACCTGCAGCAACAGATACACAATGCCATGCTGCTCCGCGATGCGCAATTGGCCTTCGGCATGCGCCGTGGTGCCGACAAGCGCGCAGGCCGATAATGCAAACGCGGCAGTACGTACTGACAGAAAACGAAGCGGTCCTGGGAAGGTTTTGGCAATCATGATGGGCTCTCTGGATAAAGTGAAACTGCATTTTGTTATTGGTGACCGCTGCCATGCCGCATGGCGATAGACGGGATCAGGGTGGCGCCGGGTCGCATGGTGCAGGCAGCTTGGCCAATTCTGCTGCGATATGCGATTTGTTCAGGTGTATGGGCTGGATCAGACCGAACTGGTTGCGCCGGATGCCAACAGATTTGTGATCAAACCGGCACAGCCCCTTCGACCGTGGTCCGGTTCAGGCGGCGGCGCTGATCATCGGGGGTACCGCCGGCCAAATGGATGACCGACCGGTTATCCCAGAAAACCATGTCGTCTTTCTGCCATTTATGGGTATAAATGAACTCGGGACGGATACTATGCGCAAACAGTTGCTGCAGGATATCCTCGCTTTCATCTTGCGGCAGGCCGACGATACGCGAGGTAAAGTGTTCGTTGACGAACAGGGTCTTGCGACCGTTTTCAGGGTGGGTTGTGACCACCGGATGCACCACCGGCCTGACTTCGTCCAGTTGCGCCTGCGTCAGTGCCGGACGCCATGGCGCTTTGGCCCGCTGTTCCTCGTAGCGCTTGATGTAGCTATGCTCCGCCTTAAGCGGCAGCAATACCTTCTGCAGCGATGCAGGCAAGGTTTCCCAGGCCAGGTGCATATTCGCAAAATGAGTATCGCCGCCGGTGTCGGGCAGCTCGCGGGCATGCAGCAGCGAGCCCAGGCTGGGCACCGCCTTGTACGACAGATCGGAATGCCAGAAAGCGCCGGCATCGCCAAGGCCGATGGGCTTGCCGTTTTCACGGATATTGGATATTTGCAGAATTTCCTCGTGGCCCGGCAACTGGAACTGCCTCAGCACATGAATCTGCAGCGGTCCGAAGCGACGACTGAATTGCACATGCTGCGCCGGTGTAATGTCCTGCTTGCGAAACACCAGCACATGGTGATCCGAGAAGGCTTGTCTGATGCGTGAGAATGGCTCGCCGGGCAGCGCTTGATCAAGATCCAGGCCAAGCACCTCTGCGCCTAGTGGCGCAGCCAGCGGTCGTATCACGAACGGAATTTGGGAAGGCTCGGGCAAGCCAGGCGATGCAGGAGTAGGCGGCAGTGAGGCGTGGACGGCAGACATAGATGACCAAAGACAAAATAGGGGATCAGATAGGGCTACTGTATATAAGGAATTCTTATACGTAAAATAGA